>NZ_VFEB01000056.1:0-323 GCF_007858795.1 Vibrio sp. T20 | reverse complement strand
GTAAAAGTGGCCTTACATCGGTAACACATAGCGAGGCACAAACCATGATCGCAAGAATATTCAGAAAGCTGTTCAGCAGTGAAACCAATACGTCTTCAACCTCTTCCTCTAATGCACAGGTATCGACAATGAATAACAATCAAACTCTCTATTTCGGTGGTTCAATCCTAACAATGAACGACGACAACCCAAGCGTTGAATCGGTCGTCACAGAAAATGGTCATATTATTGCCGTGGGTGCTGAGCAAAACCTAAAAGCACAATATCCGAAAGCAAAGCTTCACGACCTAGCAGGCCAAACGCTGATGCCAAGCTTTATTGAG
>NZ_VFEB01000076.1:0-341 GCF_007858795.1 Vibrio sp. T20 | reverse complement strand
CATCGCCGCCAACACGAAACACCATTTCATCTTCAAGTACTACCTGATTTAGTGCTTGAGAAAAACGAACAATCATTAGATCACCGACTTGGTGCCCTTGGTGATCATTCACTTGCTTTAACCCATCTAAGTCGAAATAAATCAGCTCAAATTCTTCAAGCTTAATCGCATCGAACTTTTTACGATTATATAGTCCTGTAAGCTCATCTTTCTTACTTTGGTCTTTTAAGTGGGTATTTAATTTAGTGATACCGATGGCGATTAACAGAAAAGCAATTTGAAGTAAGCCATCTTCGAGAAAGGTATCAATTAGCTCATTTCGGTCAGCCCATTCATCGAGA
>NZ_VFEB01000020.1:0-328 GCF_007858795.1 Vibrio sp. T20 | reverse complement strand
TATCTACTCACGCCTATTAGCAACGCGTTAAGCCCTGCTATCTCGAGTTTACTCACTGCTATTTTAGGGCAAGCATTGTTGCCAACCCTACAAGCTTTAGGCGTTCCTTTAGGCGGTGCGGATTTATGGGTTGATTCAGTTCAAGCGTCATCACATGGTTTGATTCTTTGACGGTTTTTATAATTTGCACTAGCAATTTTGACCACCGAGTTCAGTGGACATTCCGCACATTTAAAACCTACGTTCGTTAGGGAGCTTATTTAATCCGTGTGATGAGGCAGTTGACTAGTGGGTGCGTCATTATGGTGCCGGGGCATCGGTGATTTGA
>NZ_VFEB01000068.1:0-266 GCF_007858795.1 Vibrio sp. T20 | reverse complement strand
CATCACCAAGACGATCGATATCTTAAAAAATGGTGATTCCTACGCTCAAGAGTTGATAGAAACTCGCTGTTCGAGAGGTGCCGATATTGCGAGAGAGCTAAGGTTTAATGAAAATGTCGCATTGGGGGTTCATTCTTTGGATGAACATTGGGATGGTAGTGGTCGCCCAGAAAACCTCGCTCAACAAAATATTCCATTAAATTCTCGTATTGCGTTACTTGCACAAGTCATTGACGTTTTCCAATTTGAACACAATTTCGAAACCG
>NZ_VFEB01000142.1:0-293 GCF_007858795.1 Vibrio sp. T20 | reverse complement strand
ATCAAGCGAAGACGAGCTAACCACTGGTGGAAAAATCCAATTCTTTACCGATGGTGAGCACGCATTTGCCTTGTGTGGCAAACAGTGTGACGACTCTTTCGACGGCGAGTTGATGGTTAAGCCAATGAACTGGTTTGTTCGCGGAAACCACGCTGAGTTTATTCAAGCGGCGATGGAAGCGGGTTTTATGCTTCACAAAGTGACGGACTACAAGTCTGCGGTGAAGTACCACGGTGAATATATCGTTTATCCTGCAAACCAAGGCAATCAATTGGCTGAGATTCCAATTAGCT
>NZ_VFEB01000033.1:0-323 GCF_007858795.1 Vibrio sp. T20 | reverse complement strand
TGACCAACGTTATAAATTAAAGTCCGTTGACAAAGCCTGGGCACAGTTCTTTGTCAAACTGCAATTCGAGTGTGGACACTCTGTCTTACTATGGCGAGACAGCTGTCGTGAGCGTGAGTATCGTCATTTTCTGGCACTCTTACAACGAGAGCGCTAGATAAAAAAAGGAGCACTTGCTCCTTTTTATTTATCTGTTACTCATATTTACGATTGGGTTTTCTCTGGTGTAAGAATTGTTGGGCCACTGTCTTTTGCAAGCTCAGGGTAATCTAACGTGTAGTGTAAGCCACGGCTCTCTTTACGTTGCATTGCACAACGAACCA
>NZ_VFEB01000145.1:0-266 GCF_007858795.1 Vibrio sp. T20 | reverse complement strand
AATAGCTGTTCACGGACCTTCATTAACAGTTTGTACGCTTGTGCCAATTCGACTTCATTTTCGGTCATAGGATCGAACCCTAACGCCAATAATGCGATTGCAATGGTATCTACATCGTCATCGGGGATCACGACGGTTTGAGGGTGCTCTAATGCGTAGTCGAAAACGTCCATCCAAGAGGTTATACCTTCGGTAGCTCTTGAAGACCGAAATGCGACCCCCATGGTACCGTTAGAGTACGGAACTCCAATACCCCCGCAAGCTCT
>NZ_VFEB01000151.1:0-212 GCF_007858795.1 Vibrio sp. T20 | reverse complement strand
TGGTAATTAGAATTTTTTCGGGGCATACCCTGTCATAACCTCAATGCGAAGCTCTTTACCAATCTTCGTCATTGGGTGAACAATCACTAATCCTTTTACAGACTTTTTCAGTTTCCCCATATCCGCTTGCTCAGCTTTGGTGATTTCACGGCTAAATGGCATATCAATCAGCGATTTACGCTCTTGATTCACATCGAAGCTTTCTTTGTGTT
>NZ_VFEB01000029.1:0-318 GCF_007858795.1 Vibrio sp. T20 | reverse complement strand
TGAATATAAGTGGGAAGATGCAGTTAAAGGAACGACTCGTTATTTGCAAGATAAAGGTTACGTTACCGATAACTACGCAGACGCGATCATTCAGTCAACGCATGATAGTGGACCTTATTATGTTCTTTGTCCAGGCATTGCTATGCCTCATGCCCGTCCAGAAGCAGGTGTACTAAAGACTGGGTTGGGTATCCATGTTTTTCCAACCCCAGTTGATTTCGGTTCAGAAATGGGACCAGCGAATGTCTTATTAACATTAGCTGCAAAGGATTCAGATGCACACATCGAGGTTATTCAAGCACTTAGTGAAATGTTAGT
>NZ_VFEB01000211.1:0-295 GCF_007858795.1 Vibrio sp. T20 | reverse complement strand
AAATGACGGATCGTGAGCTTTCTGTGGCTGACAAGTCTCTGAACTCTGCGAATGTCACTGTGACGTATTTTTTCTATATCATTGCTGGTGTTGCTTCACTCATTGCCTTGGTTGGTTGGCAATCAATTAAAGAGCTCAAACATACCACTAAAGAAATGGCTGATCAGCGACTTAATTCTATTGCTCAAGATTATGAGAAGAAATTCAATGTTCTTGAAAGGGATCTTAAGCGTAAGACCAGTATCATCTCGGATAACAACCGAGAGATTGAAATTATCAATGAGATTCATAACTT
>NZ_VFEB01000030.1:0-73708 GCF_007858795.1 Vibrio sp. T20 | reverse complement strand
CGTATCTCGTATCTCGTATCTCGTATCTCGTATCTCGTATCTCGTATCTCGTATCTCGTATCTCGTATCTCGTATCTCGTATCTAGTATCTAGTATCTAGTATCTCAAATATCTTTTCTTTCACGCATAAAAAAGAGCACCGAAGTGCCCTTATCAGATTTCCATACTAGCTATTATTGCCATACAGCAGCAAGTGAATTCATTAGACCGCTTGTTGCGCCTTGCGACTGCAGTGCTTGAAGAACGATTGGCGCAAATGTTGAAACCATCGATGAGTCCATTCCTAGACTTGTGAAGGCACTTTCAACCGCACTTTGCGAGTTAAGTAGTGATGATAGTCCAGTTGACTCAAGAGTCGACATGCCAGGAATAAGTGTCGCGAGTTCTTTGTTGTCGGCTGTGCCAAGTGAATTTTGTGCAAGGGCCAACATTGAACCGATGCCGCCAATTGCTTGATCGCTGGTAACAGAAGCTTGGTCAGCGACAGTATCTGCAAGAGGTGTTGTTTCATTCTGTTGAGACCACATATTCACTGCTGCCATTAGTGCAGTTTGTGATAGTTGGGAATAATTGGTATCTGATGATGAACTGGTTTGTTCTGAGTCGCTAGTGCTAGCGCAAGAGACAACAGCAAGGCTGCTTAAAACTGTGATGAGTACTTTCTTCATTATTCGTCCTTAAGTAATAAAGTAATTTACTCTTTCACTATAAACGAAAAACGGCGATGTAGTCACATCGCCGTTGGATTATTTCAATTTTATTTGCCTATAGTATTTTGTTTTACTATAGGATTTTATAAAAATTAAAGAATTGCTAGAAGTTCTACTTCAAATACTAGAGCAGCAAATGGTGGGATTGCAGCACCTGCGCCGCGCTCACCGTATGCTAGATCTTGAGGGATGTATAGCTTCCACTTAGAGCCAACAGGCATCATTTGTAGAGCTTGTACCCAACCTTGAATTACGCCAGTTACTGGGAATTCAGCAGGTTGACCGCGAGATACAGAGCTGTCGAAAACAGTACCGTCAGTTAGTTCACCGTGGTAGTGAACACGTACTTGCTTGTCTGCAGTAGGGATTTCGCCAGTACCTTCAGTTAGTACTTCGTACTGAAGACCAGACTCAAGAACTGTTACTTCTGAACGAAGAGCGTTGTCAGCTAGGAAAGCTTCGCCGTCAGCAGCAGCAGCTTTAGCTAGTTCTTGACGTGCAGCTTCACCACGAGTGTGTAGCTCTTGTAGTGCGTTGTTGATTTCGTCAACTTCGATAGCTGGCATGTCACCAACTAGAGCTGTTGCAATACCAGCAGCGATTGCGTCAACGTTTAGGCCTTCAAGACCAGAACCAGCAAGTTGTTGGCCCATTTGTAGACCGATACCGTAGCTAGCTTTTTGCTCTACAGTTTCAAATTTTACTTCAGACATGAAAAGTCACTCTTTTTGTCAGTACGAAAAGGGTAAGAATACCAGTATTAGCAGCGTGAAGAAACGGCTAGCCCCTGATCACTTACGCTTTACCGTGTCCAAATCACAGCTATGTCAATTTTCTTGCTTTGGTCTCTGTTGTAGCGGAAAGATCTATACTGTTGGTACTTTGGTTTTTATACTGTAGTTATTCAATGTATAGGACGCAGTGGTATGAATCGTCGTCAAAAGAAAAAACAGAAAGTTGACCACTTAGCAGAATTCAAGGATCGACTGAATCAGGTCAAAGAGAAGTTGAGTTCGATCGATATGAAGAAAATGAAAACCTCAACCGTGCAAACTTGGGGGTCATTGCCGAAGTTACACCAAAGACTGTTGATGGTGATTTCTCCGATCGTACTGATATTACTTTTTGTGCCGCTACCAGAACCTAAAGTAGACGCTGCGCCAACAACATCGCGCGTTGAGCTTGAGATAAACACCGTTGGTTTAAGCGAACAGCAAAATGCCAAGAGCAGTTCATCAGAACTGAGTAATAACAATTGGCAGGAGTACCTCGTAAAGCAAGGGGATACGTTAGCACAGGTTTTTCGAAACAACGATTTACCGTTGTCGGACTTGAACGCGCTAGTGCGTATTGAAGGCTCAGACAAACCACTAAGTCAGATTCGTAAAGGCCAACTAGTTCGATTCAAACTTGCCGAGACCGGGCAGCTGGACATTCTTCAGTTAGAAAAAGGCGACACTTCGGTAATGTTCTTCCGTTTATCTGATGGTGGCTTTGGTCGCAGTAAATAGATGAATAGTGGTCCTGAGTTAAAGCATTTCACCAGACATAGATAGACAATAGAAAAGAGCTAAGCATTAGCTCTTTTTTTTGGTCGCTTGAAAGGGGCCAGCGGTAAGATGATCAGCATAATTCCAATAAAGGTTAATGTGTCTGGAATCTCATTGAACCATAGAGCACCGATCAACGCGACAAACACCAACCCTGAATACTCAGCCAAAGCAATTTGGCTAGAGTGTGCTTTTTGATAGGCAGCAACCGCAAGGCCGTTGTAGCTCAATATCAGTGTTGCACTCAGGGCGATGTATCCCAAGTGTTCGACAGATACCGGTTGCCAGTATAGGAAGCACAGTATCAATGATGCAGGAATAGAGAATAATGTTGTCCACCACAGCGTAGTGACGACCGTTTGTTCGCTAGGAAGCTTTCTTACCAATACATTAAATAGTGCGAGGGTAAGTGCTGTGCCTAACGCAAACAGTGCTGCCCAATGAAATTGTGATGGCCTCAATACAATTAATGCACCAATAAAACCTATGGTCGTGGCGATAACCTTGCCGAGTGCCGGTTGCTCTTTCAACAGCAACATAGATAGCGGCAACATTAACAAGGGTGCGACATAAAATACCGCGTTGGCGGTTGCCAAAGACAAGTGAGTGATCGCGACCACCATACATCCACTGCCGATTAGAATTAACTGACCTCGAACGAAGGTGACCTTGGCTTGTTGTAAGCGGCGCTGTGCTTTGTTTTGTTGCAACCACAGAGGGGTAATGAGCAACAGGGATATCAGCTGACGGAAAAAAATATACTGAAGAGGCGGTACTTCGCCGTTCAATAATTTCACGGCTACGTCAGAGAGCGAGGCAAACAGGTTACCTGCAATCAGCAGTAGGATACCGACAGTGATATTCGACATTACTTCTCTAATCTCATGTCTACGTGTGGAATATCATCTTCCAAGTACATATCAGAGATTGTCTTGAATCCATGGCTCGCATAGAAATCTTTTAGGTGCTCTTGTGCACCAATATCAATGGCCGTATTAGGCCAAAGATCCTCACAGCGTGTTAATGCTTCTTTTACTAATTGATGCCCCAAGCCACCACCTCTCGCTGATTGTTTAGTTGCTACTCGGCCGATGCTGGTATTGTCGTAAGAGGTGCCTGGTGGTAATAAGCGTGCACACGCGACCAACTCTTCATCAGAATAGCCAAGCAGGTGCTCAACACCCGCGAGTGTATCTTTACCGTCGAGCTCAGGGTAAGGACAAGTTTGCTCGACAACAAATACATCGACCCTTAATTTAAGTAGTTGATAAAGCTGATGTGTTGAGAGTTCAGAAAAGGGAATTGAGTGCCAAGTGATCATGTTTACATCCAGAGGTTATCGATGTTCTGAATGTACTATGCGCGATGATTGTTGGCATTAACTATTGTTAATTCGGCCTTTAATTCTGCTAAGGCTGATTGCAGTTATTCCTAGGTAAGCGGCAATTTGGTTGTCGTTCAAGCGCTGTTCAAGGTCGGGATAGTGTTCGCAGAACAGCTGATAACGTTGCTCTGGTGTGTAGAGCAGCATGAAGCGTTCTTTGTTTTCCTTATGCATCAGTTGAGTTTCTAATAGCTTTAAATACAAAGGATTATTTGATGTACGCCACTCGATAACCGCATTCATTGGCAGCTCTAACATTGTGATGGGAGTCAGCGTTTCTAATAGGTAAGGAGACGCTTGGTTCTTTATCAAACTCTCGAAGCCAATTATCCAATCTTGTTCCCAGTAGAACTCTTTGCTGTACTGTTTACCGTCATTGGTCAGGTAGCAAGCATGGCACAAGCCTTCAAGCACGAAGTAAATTGATCCTGCCATCTCTCCTTGATTGATAAGGATGTGTCTGGTTGGCAGCTCAAGTGGCTTCGCGACAGCTAGTAGCGATTCAATCTGGCTTTCAGAGAAGTCGAAGCTTTGTAGTTGTTCGATAAAAGAGGTGTGCATGAAAATAACCGATCCCAAATAAGTGCCGAAATCATCGCACTTATTTATGGATAGGTACAGAGTAAGATAAATCAGCGTCGTGCGTGTTGCTGTAGGTAATCTTGAGCAAGTTCTCTGCCCATGTATTTACCCAGAGTCTTCAGCGGTACCTTTTTGAGGTTCACCACAATCAAGCCATCCAAGGCATCATTAAATGATGGGTCAACATTAAAACACACCAGTTTGCCGTTCATCCCTAGGTATTGGCGCAGTAATACCGGTAGGCCTTTTCCTTGTTCCATCCGTGCTAATACTTTTGAAAGTAGGGGGACACTCGCCAGCGACGACAATAGGTGATTCTGCCAGAACACATGACTACTGGTATTAAGCGGTGATGAAGGAGAAACCAGATTCGCTTTTTCTTCATCGTAGTGGTGAATTGATAAGGTGGTCGCGATCAACAGGCGCGCATTGTGGCTGTAATCATTGCTGATACTGACCGGACCAAATAGATGGATGTATTGAGGGTGTTGAGATACAAAGGTCGCGATGCCTTTCCACAATAGTAACAGTGAGTTCAGGCTCTTTTGGTAAGGTTTACTTACTACTGATCGCCCAAGCTCAATGCTGTTTTCTAGAGTATCAATGAATTCTTGGTTGTAGTTAAACAGGCTACGAGAGTAGAGCTGATCAAGTCCGTGCTCTGCGATGAGTTTGTCGACCATACCGAGTCGATACGCGCCGACCAGTTCTGCCTTAGCTTTATTCCACACAAACAGTTGATGGTAGTAAAGGTCGTACTCATCCAAATCACAGGCAAGCCCGCTGCCCTCTCCGACTTCTCTAAAGCTCTCTTCTCTTACTCGACCAATCTCACGCATTAAGTTAGGAATAGATTGGCTTGGCGTGCAGTAGACCTCGAAGCCCCCTTGCTCAAGTAACTTCATCTCTTCCGGAAGAGAATCGACCTCTATTGACAACACTTCTGGTGGAATAGGCGCAATCACTTGGGTATCAAAAGAGGGGGCTTGGATTGGCGTGTTCGGACTATTTTGTTGACTCATTAGGTAGGTATTGAGTCGTAGGTAGTTGACGATATCCATCTCTTTTTCAAACGATTTTATCTCTGAGTATAGAATCGAAGAACCGATAGAAATCGAGATGGTCGAAGCTCGTTTATTAAGAAGTTCACGCCCGAGTAGAGCGGTTCTCAGTAATGGATGAACACGACCTGCTTGATAGAAAAGCTCACTGTTTTTACCATTGATAAAGATAGGCACCGTGGTGGCTTGGTGACGCTTCACGAATTTCGCGACCGACTTGCTCCACTCGATGTCTGTCAGTGTTTTTACCCCTTTACGGTAGCTCGATACTTCACCTGCAGGGAACACGATCAACAGCCCGCCGTCGGCTAAGTGATGATTGGCATCTCGAATGGCTTTAGCATTGGTTCGTTTCGACTCTTTACTATTAAAGACATCAACGCCAATGAAAAGATCATCCAGTTCAGGTAGTCGCTTGAGCAATTCATTCGCCAACACCTTCACATCCTTCCTGACTGATCCTACGAGATCGGCAAGGATCACACCTTCAATGGCGCCAAGTGGGTGGTTCGCCACAATCACGACAGGCCCTTCTTCCGGGATATTCTCTGTGCTTCCTGATGCAACCGAGTAGTCGATATTAAGTGCCGATAGGGTGTAATTCATGAATTCAAAGCTAGATAACTCGTTTTTTCGATCTTGGTAGAGTCGGTCTAGCTTAGATAGCCCAGTTGCCCACTCGACAACAGACTCACCTAAACCAAAAGGCGTGTAACGTGGTAAACGAAAAGGACTATCAATCATAATGAAGCTACCTTATTGACTAAAGTTGTTTAGGAAACCGTCTTGATTCTTGAAATCTTTCACACTTAAAAAAGCACCGCATAACCACACTAGGCATGCCATGCCAAACAATAATCCACCGTCGTAACCGACAATTTCACCCGCAGCATTGAACTCAGGCATTTGAATGCCGAGCGGCGTAAACAGGTGGAAAAATATCGCACCACTCATGATGCCAACGCTCATAATGGCACCCAGGCCGTGCCAACGCGTGAAGAGCAAAATGGCAGCAATCAATTCAGCGAATCCAATCAAGTAGCCGCCAAACGAGCCGAACCAACTGAGCCCTGACCATGTCGCGAGCGTGCCAAAGATATGCTCTGTCTCGTATGAGCCAGTGAACTTAAAGAACAGCGACTGAATAAACACAAGCGCGATAAATGCCGCAGGGATATGTTTGGCTGGAGTGAATGTCATGATTATTCCCTTACTTAATCAGTTGCGGCCAAACTTTATCGGCTTGTTGAATATGCTGTGCTTGGTCTTGCTCCCAACGCAGCTTAATCTCTTGGTCATAGTTGAGGTAAAGCTTGTTATCAACAATCGTCCATTGATGTGGGTCACCCGGTGCAAAGTCACTCTTCGCTGATACTGCCCAAGCGCAATAGCCACCATATTGAGGGGCATATTTTTCAGGATTATTAACAAATAAAGTCAGATTCTTTTCAGAAGAGAAATACCAATCCGCCCCTTTGTACTCGGTGCTGAATTTTTTACTGCCTTCAATGGGCTTACCGGAAGTGAAATACGCGACGGTATCGTAGCCATCGAGCGCCTTACTGCTAAAGAAACCAGTGTAGATTTCATCGGCGGCAAATACGTACGGGCTAACAAGTAGCAGAACCATAGTTAATAGTTTTCTCATGATGGACTCCATCTATAGATTGATTGCGGGTGATAAATCGAAGGTAAAGCGCTGTTGATTTATCTGGCATTGCTTAATGGGTTCACAAGGCGAGCCGGGTGCATAAAACATCGAGGCTTGGCCATGTAGATTATGTAAGTGTGTAAAGCTCACCGTATGTGCGTCTTCACGATGCATACAGGTCGCTAAATGATGCTGTTCGCTATGATGGTGGGAGTGAAATTGAAGTAAGTTATGCTGATTCTTGCCTGTTGTCATAAGTTGATCGTATTTTGCTTGTCGGTAGGCTTGTACTCGCTCTAAATCAACACCGGATGAGAAGAGTGGAGAATCAGTGTTGACGATGTGCTGTTGAATACCATCCCACATGTAGGCGATAACCAAACCATTGTTCTGAGTTAAATTCGGCGCGAAAGCCAACAAGGTAAATGGAGCAAAAGAGTGCAGGTCGAGCAGATGAAATGCTTCAGAGAGCTGACTGATATTACGACTCGATGATAGGTTTTTAAGTAGTAAACCGCGGCTGACCAAAGGCCCAACGGGCACTGTGCCTTGATAGTTATTGAGTAAGCACAGCGAAAGCCCGAACTCGTTAATGCTAATCCAGCTACCACCGCCCGTTGGGTCGAGTGGCATGATGATATCGACGCCGTTAACTCGATATTGTTTAGGTGGTATCGCCAGTGCTCGTGTCTTTTGTTCATCACGATTAAAGAAGACCTGATAGCCATTGTCTTCAAGCAGCCAAGATACTGAACACATGATTATTGCTCCCTCAGATAGCTGCTGGTGGTTGGGGCATAACCAAAGGTGTTGCATGTTTCGACATCAAGAAAGGTCGTGATCACCTTGATCATCGCGTAATGATGATTGGCGTGCAGCGCAGCAAAGGTGACTTCTCTTTCTAGCGTAGAAGGTAGGCTTGCAAACACCTGAACATCCATCGAAACCTCGGTTTGGATCATGATAGGCGCTTCGAGATCTCTGCGGTCTAATCGTTCAAGCCAGTTGATCACGTAATGGATCTCTTTTACTGCGATTGACCTGTCGAATTCGACAGGGTGACCACGGCGACGAGTGTTGTAATCAACGGTCGCGTTCTCTTTTAAAATAAGCGCATGAAAAAGATCGAGCGTGTGGCGAGTATGCTCACCAATAGAGCTTGTGACGTGCGGATTCGCTCGTGTCAGGTAGTCGCTGTCAGATATCGTTAACAAAAACTCTAAACCCTGATTCAATATCTCTACCGCTCCCTTGATACTAGGAGAGAAAGAAGTGAGGGCGCTCGGTTGGGCTATGGGGTTCATTCATTGTCCTCGTACAAAGTTAGTCAGTGGTCGGATATTGTTGAACAAGACGTCGCTCTTCTTGCCACGCAGCGAATAAGCTCTTGAAAGAAGGAGTTTTATGGCCTCGTTGTTTTTGCTGAGCGCCAATATCAAAAAGAATGCGGTATTGCAGAAGTAGCGTAGAAAATATCTCTCGCAGTGGTGTGTTGCGATCCCAGATATGCCCAGCCTCACTGCTTGCGCCATTGACCTCAAGGATCGTGAAATCCTCGCCGTTCATTAAGCTGTGCATGTCCTTGAATTTGACGTCGAGTCGGCCAAAATGAAAACCATCGAAGTCATCGAATATCTCGTCTAAACGTTCAGTTAAAGCCTGAGTAATGTATTGATTGCCATCGCGGAAGATGCAGCCACGGCTATGGCTACCTGCGAACGCGAGTTGGAACTCTTCGCCCTCTGCGAGCACTTGATCCAATCTATCTTGATGTCTTGGCAGATAGAGGTGACTGAGCTGCCCAGCACGCGGGCTATTTTCGATTAACTGTTTGATTGTCGACTTGCCATCACCCATCACCATTGGCGCATATTTGAGTGTGATCGAGATGATCTCGCCTTGCTTTTTGTTTGGGTAACGAACATAGAAAACGCCAGCTTCTGCCTGATAAGGCGCCTTTTCTTGCAGTAGAAAGCGAGCATTATTTGGGAAAGATTCAACATATTGCTCAAGTTGATCTTGTGTGTTGATTAGCTTGACGCCAACGCCTCGACAGCCAAGATCTGGTTTAGCTACAATCGGGAAATCAAGATCTGATTGTATGAGTGCGCTGCGTGCATCTTCAGCTTGTTTCTTACCGCTGAGATCCGTTTTGGTGAGGGTGATAAACGGAGAGATCCAACGCTGACTTGAAGATCCGGCAAGGCTTAATATCTCGTGTTTTGATTCGCCGACCATGCCGCTTAACTTGATGCTTGGGTTGGCAATGAGCGGTAGCGCCCAGTCAAAGTGCCGTAACCCTTGCATCAGGCTTTGAATCACCACTGGTGTGTAGAAGAACCAAGTTGGAAGAAACTCATAAGGAGAGACACTGCGCACGGTATCTTTTTCAAGCAAAGGCATGCCTGCATTGATTTGATGTGCGGGAATGATGCGAATATCTTGCGGTGAACTCATGATAATCCTCTAGAGTAGGTTTTATTCATTAATCGATTACCGATAAACAGTAAAGCGATGGCACACGGGATGATGATCCATTGATATTCAGAGGCTTGCAGCCACGCTGATGTCCCTAAATAGTAGATGGCAGAGAAGACAATGCCAGTCCAGATCGCAGTGGCACTAATAACGGCAAACAAGAAAGTAGGCAGTGGGATTGCGAAAAAGCCACTTAAGGTAAAGCCGACGGTACGAAGCCCTGGAATAAAGCGGATGACAAAAAGACTGCTGAAAGCGTTTTGACGTAATTTAGTGCGAAGTGCACGAAAGTATCGGTTGGTGAGGGCTTTGTAACGAACGCCTCGGAAATAATTTCCTGATTTACCTAGGTAATAGAGACCGAGATCACCTGTGGCAATGCCGATGAAAATGGCAAGCAACGCATATTGAGGAAGAATCAGTCCTTGTGTTGCTAAACCTGCCGCCGTAACAATCGCAAGATCTTCAAGCAGGTAAGAAAGCGCGATAATGCCAAGCATCAGCCATAGCAGCGACTCCTCTCCTGAGTGTAACCATGCTTGAATGCTCTCGACGGTGCTCATCAAATGTCCTTATCTATCCTATAGATGAATGCCTTAATAGCTATTCATTGAGTGTGGTAAATTAAATAGACAGGAAGAGCCGAGAAAAACTTACAACGAATTGCAGCTTTTTTAATCTGGTTGGGCGCCGTTGGGTATCAACTTAGTATGTTTCGATGAGGGAACGCGATAAGAGGCTGTGATTTTAAAAGCAGTTTGAGAGTGACGAATTATTAGAGGTTCATAAATAATCTATCTGCTATTCAATTGCTTAAGTTGTTTGAAAACAAAAAGGCTGAGTCGTGAGACTCAGCCTTTAGAATGTTAACTATTAATTACTTGGGTAATCTATTTAGTTAGGTCAATCTGGTAAACAGCGAAACCAACATCGTCAGTCGCAACACGTTTCATCGGGTATTGACCCTTCTCTTTGATGAACTCTGCTGCTTTCTCGCTTGGCGATGTTTCAAAGCGGATATCTAGCTTTTTATCTGTTTTGATTGGCGCAAATGACCAGTTGTTATCAGCAGTTGGGCTTACTTGACCTTGCTCTTTGCTTACGCGAGAGATGTAGTTTGCAAGAACAGTACGGTTCTCATCTGGTGCATCAAATGCGATGAAATCTTCACCTGTACCTGGGAACTTAGCACTGTATGCACGGTAGTTGTTGGTTGCGATCAGGAAGTCTTGCTTCATGTCGATTGGCTTACCTTGGTAAGTTAGACCAACAATACGCTGTGAGTCAGGGTTAACCACTTTACAGTTTGCATCGTATTTCGCAGGTTGAGTTACGTCGATTTGGTAATCAACACCGTCGATAACATCGAAGTTGTAAGTACGGAAGTTATCCCACTCGATCAGCTGTTGTGGTGCAGTTGAGTTCACGTCGATCTGGTTGAATTGACCAGCAGAGCACTCAAGCCACTCTTTTACTTCGTGACCTGTTACCTTCATCGCCACTAGAGTGTTCGGGTAAAGGTACAAGTCAGCTGCGTTACGAAATGTCAGTTGACCAGATTCAACTTCAGTGAAGTTAGCTGGGTCATTCTTACGACCGCCCGCTTTGAATGGTGCAGCTGCTGAAAGTACTGGCGTACCATCTAGGTCAGGATCGCCTTGGATGAACTGCTCAACGTAATCTTTTTGTGCAAGGTTAACAATTTGTACTGTTGGATCGTCTTGTACTAGAGATAGGAAGCTGTACATCACATCGTCTGCTTTACCAATTGGTTGGTTAACAAACTCACGCGTACCTGCGTGGTCTTTTTCTAGTGCTGTTACGATGCCTTCATCAGCTGCAGCAAGCGATTTTTTCTCAACCTTGTCGTAAATAGGGCGTGCTTCTGATTGGCCTTTAACCACTTCCCACTTACCGTCTTTTTGTGCAAGTGTTAAGTCCATAACACCCACGTGGCTACCCCAACGACCTGGCATGACTGCCGCAACACCGTTCATGGTGCCATTTTCGTTATCAACACCTTGGATGTTGTCGAATCCTTTACCTGGGAATACCGCGTGAGAGTGACCGAATGCGATAGCATCAATGCCTTCTACTTCAGAAAGGTAAAGCGTAGAGTTTTCTTCGCCAGCTTTGTATGGGTCTTGAGACACGCCAGAGTGAGGGATTGCAACGATAACGTCTGCACCTTCAGCCTTCATTTGAGGCACTAACTCGTTAGCGGTTTCAATGATGTCACGAGCAGTAACTTTACCTTCAAGGTTCTTCTTATCCCACGTCATGATTTGTGGTGGAACGAAACCGATGTAACCCACTTTGATCTCATGTTCTACGCCAGCTGTATCTTCAAACGTGTGTGTCTTGATGATGTAAGGCGTGAAGTAGTGCTCTTTGGTTTCTGCGTCGTAAACGTTAGCACTGATGTATGGGAAATCAGCGTCGTTGATAGACTCTTCTAGGAACTCAAGACCGTAGTTGAATTCGTGATTACCGATGTTTGCTGCGTCATAGCTTAGTTGGTTCATTGCTTTGTATGCAGGGTGAACTTCACCTGCAACGATGCCTTTGTCTGCCATGTAGTCACCCATTGGGCTACCTTGCAGCAAGTCACCGTTATCAACTAATACGCTGTTGGTTACTTCGTTTTGAGCTTCTTTTACTAAAGTTGCAGTACGTGCTAAGCCGATTTTTTTCGATGGCTTGTCTTTGTAGTAATCGTAATCCATTAGGTTGGTATGGATGTCCGTTGTCTCTACGACACGTAGTTTAATCACTTCATCGGTATCTGGTGTTGTTGTACAGCCTGCTAGAGTCAAACCAAGACCCGCAAGTACAGCCAATGACAAAGGTTTCATTGCAACTTTCATTTTGTAGCTCCAAAGTGGATAGTAGAAAATTCGTTGCGTAATGTAACAAAATGGAATGAAACAATGATTACAACGAATGTTAATTCGTGACTTAGATCGATTACTTTATGGTGTTCTGCAAGACGCCTCCCAAAGCTGCTCAATCGATGCGCAATTGGTATCAATTATATTAGTCCATTCATTTCACTTGCTTATCGATAAATTCAATCCCTTATCAGCTTTTCGAATAAAAAATGAAATTTTAGAATTTCCAGTAATATGAGAGGCTCGTCATAATGCCTATATCAAGGACGTATCAGGCAGATGAATAGCAAGGATAGCTCAACACGAAGCTTCTGTTTTCTTCTAGTGCCAATACTCCCATTCACTCAAGTGGATGAGTTAAATCCCATGCTTGGCAAGACCAAGTAATGAATTGCTCGTAACGCGAGCCTTAAAGGAAGCACTGAAATGGACCAAGAACGTTTAACCCACTTAAAACAGCTCGAAGCGGAAAGTATTCATATTATCCGTGAAGTGGCGGCTGAGTTTGATAACCCAGTGATGATGTACTCCATCGGTAAAGATTCTTCTGTGATGCTTCATTTAGCTCGCAAAGCGTTTTACCCAGGCAAGATTCCATTCCCATTATTACACGTTGATACGGATTGGAAATTCCGCGAGATGATTGAGTTTCGTGACCGCACAGCAGAAAAGTATGGTTTTGACCTTTTAGTACATAAGAACCCTGAAGGTATCGAGATGGGTTGTAGCCCATTCGTACATGGTTCTTCGAAGCACACTGACATCATGAAAACACAGGGCCTTAAGCAGGCGTTAAACAAGTATGGGTTCGATGCGGCTTTTGGTGGTGCGCGTCGTGATGAAGAAAAGTCTCGTGCGAAAGAACGTGTTTATTCTTTCCGTGATAAGAACCATACGTGGGATCCAAAAAACCAGCGTCCAGAGCTTTGGCACACCTACAACGGTCAGGTTAATAAGGGCGAAAGCATTCGTGTATTCCCGCTATCTAATTGGACTGAGCTCGATATTTGGCAATACATCTATCTAGAGAGTATCGATATCGTTCCACTTTACCTTTCTGATAAACGCCCAGTTGTTGAGCGTGATGGCATGCTGATCATGGTTGATGATGAGCGAATGGAGCTGCAAGAAGGTGAAGTAATTGAAGAGAAAAGCGTTCGTTTTCGTACTTTAGGCTGTTACCCACTAACCGGAGCGGTTGAATCTGAGGCGAATACGCTAACAGGCATTATTGAAGAGATGCTGGTGGCGACGTCTAGTGAGCGTCAAGGTCGAGCGATTGACCATGATCAGTCGGGCTCTATGGAGCTGAAAAAGCGCCAAGGTTATTTCTAAGAATCTAAGGAAAGAAAAATGAATAGTGCAGTAGAAGCCGAATTGGCTGAACTAGGGATTGAAGGTTATCTAAGTCAGCATCAGCATAAATCTATGCTTAGATTTTTAACTTGTGGCTCAGTCGATGATGGTAAAAGTACGCTAATCGGTCGCTTGCTCCATGATACAAAACAGATTTATGAAGATCAGCTAGCAGCCGTTCACTCGGATAGCCAACGAGTGGGTACGACAGGTGAGAAACCTGATTTGGCACTGCTTGTTGATGGCCTGCAGGCTGAACGTGAGCAAGGAATTACGATCGATGTGGCTTACCGTTACTTCTCGACTCAAAAACGTAAGTTCATTATTGCTGATACTCCAGGGCATGAGCAGTACACGCGCAACATGGCAACAGGTGCTTCAACGTGTGATCTAGCGGTGATCTTAATTGATGCTCGTAAGGGCGTTCTGGATCAAACACGTCGTCACTCGTTTATTTCTAACCTGCTTGGTTTGAAGCATTTCATCGTTGCAGTCAACAAGATGGATCTCGTGGATTACGCACAAGATCGTTTTGAAGAAATTCGCGATGAATACCTAGAGTTTGCTGAAAACCTAGAAGGCGAAACTAACATTCAGATCTTGCCAGTTTCAGCGCTTGAAGGCATCAATGTTGCTGCACCAAGTAAAGAACTAGCATGGTTCGAAGGCCCATCTCTATTAGAAGTGTTAGAGAATGTCGACATCGATCAAAAACGTTCTGCAGGTGAATTCCGATTCCCAGTGCAGTACGTAAACCGCCCTAACTTAGACTTCCGCGGTTTTGCAGGCACTGTGGCTTCTGGTCGTGTCAGCGTAGGTGATGAAATAAAGGCGTTGCCTTCAGGTAAAACCTCTAAGGTGGCAAGCATTGTGACCTTTGATGGTGAACTTGAATCAGCACAAGCGGGCTTGGCGGTAACGCTGACTCTTGAAGATGAGATCGATATCAGTCGTGGCGATTTGATTGTGCTGGAAAACGCTCAGATTGAATCTACTAACCACGTATTGGCCGACATCGTGTGGATGACAGAGCAACCGTTGCAACCGGGCAAAGCTTACGACATCAAGATCGCAGGCAAGAAAACCGTCGGTCAGGTTGAAACGGTTCGTCACCAATATGACATCAACAACCTGTCGACTCACGCTGTCGATGAGTTGCCACTGAATGGCATTGGCTTGTGTGAATGGTCACTGAACGAGACTGTCGCGCTGGATAAATACCGTGAGAGTGCTGATACCGGTGGTTTCATCGTTATCGACCGACTAACCAACGTGACGGTTGGTGCGGGTTTGATTCGAGACCGTTTGGACTCTGTTGAACAGCAAGTCGGTAACTTCTCTGCATTTGAACTTGAGTTCAACGCATTGGTTCGCAAACATTTCCCTCATTGGGATGCCAAAGATTTAAGCCAACTACTGAAGTCATAAACGACCAAGTAACAGCTTATTGAATCAGGCGGAAACCGATCGTTTCCGCCATAAAGGACGGGTATATGTGGCAACAAGGATTTGTATTAGCGATTTTGCTCGGCATCATTACTTGCCTGCTCGTTACCCGTATTAAGCCAAGCTTTATCTTTGCTGGCGCGGCGTTTATTGCTTTTATGGCTGGTTTGATCGACTTGTCGAGCTTAGCCAATAATTTCACTAACTCCTCATTACTGACTTTAATTCTTCTGATCCTCGCATCAAGTGCATTGGAGAAAACTCGCTTAATCAGCTGGGTTAGCCGCAATATCTCTGAAGGTAGGCTAGGTACTGTGGTTGCGAAGTTAGGTATTTCCACAGCGTTACTTTCTTCTTTTACTAATAATACGGCGGTGGTTGTTTCTTTGATCGGAGCGATCAAACGTAATCAGCAGCACGCGCCATCTAAATTACTTATCCCTTTGTCATACGCTGCCATTTTAGGTGGAACCCTGACATTGATCGGCACCTCTACCAACTTGATCATCAATAGCTTTGTTGAAGATGCGGGTTTGCCAAGCTTAAACTTTTTCACACCTACCTTGATCGGTTTAGCGGTTTTGGTCGGTGGCGTATTGATCCTTATCCCTCTGAGCTATTTCTTACCCAGCTACGATGATGGGTCGCAGGACGATCTGCCTTACTTCTTAGAAGCAAGAGTGGAGCCGGGCTCACCGCTAGTTGGCCGTAGTGTAAGTGAGAATAACCTTCGAGCATTGAGAAAACTGTTCTTAGCAGAAGTGATTCGCGACGGTAAGACCACGGCATCGATTGACCCTGATTTTATTCTTCAAGCTCGTGATCGATTGCTGTTTTGTGGCGATGTCGAGAGTGTGGCGACACTACAAGAAATTCAAGGTTTAACCCTGTTTGGTCAGCATCATTTGAATGGTCAGAGTTTTGTTGAAGTTGTAGTGAGCTCATCGGCAAGCTTCTGTAATAAAACATTAAAAACCAGTCAGTTTAGAGACCGTTTCGATGCGGTTGTGGTTGCTATTCGTCGTGGCCATGAACGCCTTGAAGGTGGTCTTGGAAACATCATATTGACCGCTGGTGATACTTTGATTTTGGTTCCCGGCAAACGCTTTGAAGAGCAGCGTCAGCAACACAACAAAGAGTTTGTGTTGATGAATGACTTAGATTCGAGTGCCAAGCTTGATGCAGATAAGTCGACGTTCGTGTTGCTTGGTTTTGCCAGTGTGATTGGCCTCGCTCTGGTTGACGCAGTGCCAATTATCAAAGGCTTAGCTGGTTTTCTACTGTTGCTGGTGGCATTTGGCGTGGTACAGCTGGGTGAGCTCCGCCGCCGTTTCCCAGTCGATATTGTGGTGATCGTGGGGTCTGCACTTTCTATTGCCCAACTGATGATTTCATCGGGTTTGTCTGAGCGCATGGGGCTGATGTTCATGGAGGCATTTAATGGTTGGGGCGTATTCGGTGCGTTAGTTGCGACCTACTTTATGACCTTGGTTCTGACTGAGCTGGTGACCAATAATGCGGCCGCAGCACTCTCATTTCCGATTGGCTACAGTATGGCAGTAGGCTATGGAGTTGACCCTATGCCGTTCATTATGGCGGTACTGTTTGGTGCCAGTGCCAGTTTTATCTCTCCATACGGCTACCAAACTAACTTACTTGTTTATAGCGTAGGTAATTACCATTTAACGGATTATCTACGTATTGGTATTCCAATCTCGATTGTTTATTCGGGTTTGGTATTGACCCTAATTCCTTATTTTTTCCCATTTTAATGCTGTTTATTTAAAGGACTAATTATGACCGCAGTACTCAAACCTAAAGATGAGAATGTTGTGTGGCATCAACACTCGATTGATAAAACATTTCGCGCGGATCTGAAATCACAAAAGCCAGCCGTGCTCTGGTTCACGGGGTTGTCTGGTTCTGGTAAATCGACAGTCGCTGGAGCATTAGAAAATCGCTTGGCACAGCTTGGTTACCATACTTACTTATTGGATGGTGACAATGTGCGTCATGGCTTATGTAGCGACCTTGGCTTCTCTGAACAAGATCGTCGAGAGAATATTCGTCGTATTGGCGAGCTTGCTAAATTGATGGCAGATGCAGGCTTAATTGTGCTGTCTGCTTTTATTTCTCCACATCAAGCGGAACGACAACTTGTGCGAGATTTATTACCTGAAGGCGAGTTTCTTGAGGTGTTCGTTAATACGCCATTAGAGGTTTGCGAACAGCGTGACCCTAAAGGTTTGTATAAGAAAGCACGTGCGGGAGAAATTCTTAACTTCACAGGGATTAGTTCGACTTACGAAGCGCCAGAGAACCCTGAGATTGATCTACCAGCAGGAGAGAAGACGATCGATGAATTGGTAGAGTTGTGTATTGATGCGTTGGAGAAGCGAAATATTTTAGCCAATTGAGATCGTTGGTATGACTAAGGCTGCCAACTTGCTTATCGTTTTATTCATGACTGATAAGTAGTGCAGCCTTGGTTTACCGAGACAAGAAACCTACCTTTTAGATTCTCTTTATTCTTCTCAATACACTTCACTTTTTACACCGTCTATTTTTTACACCGTCGATTGTCTAGACGGTGTAATTCACGCTGCTTTTTACTTCTGTCTGAACCGTGAATTTTTGGCTTAATAGCGCAATCAATTGGTCGTAATACTGCGTGTTTGGCTTGTTGCCAAGTAAGGTACAAAGCTCATTACCTGTTGGGCTGAATCGGTAGTAAACCAGCTTCACCCCTTTTGATAACGGTGCCAGTGACATACTCTTACCTTGATAGGTTAGGTGCAGAGCTGGATCGAAATCAATTTCTCCAGACTCTAACTCAGTGCCCAGAATGATACCGAGTTCAATCAAATGGAGCAGACTAGAGTAGGGAAGGTTATGCCCACCAAGGTTGATGGTGTTGGTGGTGTCCCTTTTGCCAAAACTAAATAGTCCTGCGTGAGATTTGAAGCCGAGTAAGAGCTTTCTGCTGTTATCGCTACCAAAGCTACAACCCAGTGATGCAGCTCTTTGTAGGGTCAGTGCTTCCTTTGGCGTCATGTCTTTTAAGATCTGAAGCGCCTTCATCGACGTCGAGCCTGGGTTAGTGACCTCTCGTTTCAGTACTTGAGCCCATAGCCTTTGCATCGATGTATTGTGGATCTCTTGTGCCATATCGAAAAAGCGGTACAGCCAGTCCTGATCCGGGTCTCCAGCCGCTTCATCCTTACATGAAGAGTGCGCCAACTTTAGAATCTGTTCTAGGTTCTTTTGGCGAAGCTCTCTACGTTTTTTCTCTCGCAATAGTGCCCGTTCGATAAGGGTACTCTCACCTCTATCGTTTGGCTTTGCATTGTGACTAATTAAAGAATCGAGGCCGAAGCTTTGTGCGATGTGCAGCATTCTGCTGGCACTGTCGGCAATATGAGGCTTTTTCTCATGCTTGTGCTGTGTATCGCTAGCATGCTCGATGATCACTGGCTGTTTGGTTTCTGACATAAGAGTACCCTAAGGAAACGACTTAACTGTCTAAAATGTAACTCTTTATCTTATTGGTGGCTAGATTTTGCGTGCAGAGTTGAAGGTTTCAACAAAATTTTACTGTTGCTAATGATAATAAAATGTTAAATTTGTTGTGGTTCTCAAGGAGGAGTTATGAATCAAGTCAATGATAACAAGCTGAAGAAACAGCTTTGTATAGGGTTATTACTCGCGACTTATGTCGCTGTGCTAGCTTACTTATCTAATTACATTGCGTAATTCAGAAGAAAATTATCGTTATTAAACTGTTATTGAATGATATCACTCGTTCAGTGACGGCAGCTCATCCTTGAGCCACCCTTCTAATGACTACATGTCGTCATATTCTTCAATCGCAGTACCTTCAATAAGATAACCGGTTTGCGCTAAGTCATGGCTGATCGACTCAGTTTTCAGCGTACCGACTAAATAAATCACATCCCATAACTGCTGTATTGGTGCACCTTTCGGGAACTTCACGTAGATGATTTGGTTCGGTGGTGGCGGTGGTACGTGGATACATGCGCCAAAGTAGGGTACTAGCAGAAACTCAGTGATCATATTCTCATCACCTTCCAATGGAATCACAAAACCAGGAATCTTTACTGTGCTGCCATTCAGTTCTGGGCGAACAGCACCAAGTGTCGATTGTTGAGGTTTGTCCATACTATTGTGGTCAACCATCGGCATGCCAAATGAATCTAGTTGAGCACGCTCTGATTCTGGAATCAAATCAATCCAATCAAGTGTTAACACCGATTCGTCGTTCTGAGTGGTTTCAGCGTGAGCTGTGCTGATAAATGGGAACAGAAGTAGCCCAAATATCAGGAGGAATTTGCGTTGCATCGTAGGTTCCTATTTTAGATTCGAATGGTCATGCCATCAGATAATGACTGACGGTAAGCCCTGAAAGCGGGAATAAAGCCGATAATGATTCCGGCAACTTGCACCAACATAAGCAGTTTCCACTCATGAGGTGTGATTGCGGATATCGATATGTTGATACCATAACTTTGTTGCACAATAGGAGCAACCACTGCGATCAGAGCAAACAACACCGCAACACCTAATGTAATGCCAAGGAAGGTTAGCGCACTGGCTTCACTGATCAGTAAACCAAACACATGACGAGGTCTGGCACCCATCGCACGCAGAATGGCCATCTCTCGACGTCTTTCTTGCAAGCTAGTGAGTAGACTACTCAGCATCCCTAGCAGTCCCGCGACTACAACAAACCCTGAAACAATCAGCAGTGCTTGCTCTGCCACTGCCATCATTCCCCACAATTCGTGAAGTGCAATGCCCGGCATAATGGCGCTCAAAGGTTCTTGGCGGTAGTTATTGATTTCTCGTTGCAGTGCGAAGGTTTGGATCTTCGAGTTAAGGCCAATCATCATCGCGGTAATCTGCTTTGGTTGGAAGTCACGTTGCTTTAGCGCTTCAGCATCCGGTGTGTGCCCGAGGTTAGCCCCCGATTCCCAACCAACGTGAATCGCTTCAATGGCCTCTAACGAAACATGCACCGTTTTATCTACTGGTGTGCCGGTTGGCGCGAGTATTCCGACAATGGTGAAGGGCAGATTGTCGTGGCGACTGAAGGCGACATCACTGATACCGTGCGC
Organism: Vibrio sp. T20; assembly: GCF_007858795.1. Taxonomy (NCBI): domain Bacteria; kingdom Pseudomonadati; phylum Pseudomonadota; class Gammaproteobacteria; order Vibrionales; family Vibrionaceae; genus Vibrio; species Vibrio sp. T20. Next base: position 53,464 of record NZ_VFEB01000030.1, on the reverse strand, counting down.
CAGAATGATGTGATCACCAATCTTGTAATCTAACTTCTTCGCGACATCGGCACCAATCACGACATCAAATAGCTGATTAAACTCTTTACCTTGCTGAAAAGTAAGTGGTTGCTTACTTCCATAGCGATAATTCTCGAAGTAGCTATGGTTAGTGCCCATTACGCGGAAGCCTTTATGTGAATCACCCAATGAGATTGGGATCGCCCACTTTACAGCGTTGTGCTGGCTAAATTCTTCATAGCTTTTCCAGTCGATGTTGTTGGTCGCATTACCGATTCGAAATACGGAATAAAGCAGCAGGTTTACCTGACCTGAGCGGCCACCGACGATAAGGTCAGTACCTGAAATCGTATTCGCAAAGCTGCTCTTAGCTTCGGTTCTTACACGTTCCACACCGAGCAAGAGAATCACTGACACCGCCACGGTGAGAATAGTCAGAATGGCTGTGGCTTTACGGTTGAGTACGCTTTTTAAGGCTAAGTGAGTAATTACTTTCATACGACAACCTTAGCTTGGTTAACGGTTTTTAAATCTATGGTTCGAGTGAACAGTTTTTCTAGTGTTGGATCGTGACTAACAAAGATCAGGGTAGAACCCGCCTGATTCGCTTGTTCTAGCAACAGTTCGATAAAGGCTTCTCGGTTGTCATGATCCAGAGCCGATGTCGGTTCGTCGGCAATAATGATTTTGGGTTGGCCGATCAAAGCACGAGCGGCAGCAACACGTTGTTGTTGACCAATACTCAACTCGGTAACGGGCTTGTCCATGAGAGCTTGAGGTAGCTTTAATCTGAGCAACAACTCTTGAGCGGTGGCTTGCAGGCTGTTCTGACTTTTAGTGACTTGCTGCTTACGAATCTTAGAAAACTGACAAGGAAGCGTCACGTTGTCGATGACTGACAAGTAAGGAAGCAGGTTAAATTGTTGGAATATATAACCAATATGATCGGCTCTGAATTTGTCTCTCTGGCGAGGTGTTAGCTGTGTGAGATCTTGGCCAAGGATAGATACTTCGCCTTGTTCAGCTTGGTTGATTCCGGTCAGTAACCCTAACAATGTTGATTTCCCGCAACCACTAGGCCCTTTGATGAAAAGGTGCTCTTGGGCTTGGATGTGCAGTGAGGTGATCTCTAGCGTTGGGGGCAATTCAGGCTTCCAACGAAAGCTGATATTTTCGAGTTTGACCACAAGTGATGAACTGTCAAAAGACATATTAGCTCCAATAATTAAAGCGGTGTCTCTACTGGACAGTTATTAGAATAATAAATTCCCAGAGCACACCGATTTGTACAGCCAAGTAAGTGAACACTTACTTGGCTGCTTATCTACGTTTAATTCAATCTAATGCTAATTAGAATCGAAAACTAATACGATCTGCGTTAAGCACTTCTTGAATTTGAGCACTGTCAGTTAGCAGGTTTACAGTCATTGATTTTGTGTTGCTGAACTTAGAGAACCACTGAGTATTCACGGTATCCAGTTTTTCAATGTCAGAACATTGGTAGTGGTACTCGACAGTGAACTCACCGTGGCCGCCTTCTGAGTGGTCATGGCCTTCGTGGTCATCATGATCGTGTTCTGCGTGGTCGTGGCCTTTGTGGTCGTCATGAGCGTGCTCTGCGTGGTCGTGGCCTTTGTGGTCATCATGATCGTGCTCTGCGTGGTCATGGCCTTTGTGGTCGTCATGATCGTGCTCTGCGTGGTCATGGCCTTTGTGGTCGTTATGATCGTGTTCTGCATGGTCATGGCCTTCATGGTTATCATGATCGCCTTCCAAGGTGTTAGTCACTGACTTGAACTTCAGAGTACAACTTGCATTATTGAAACCAAATAGATCTTCTGGCTTGTTTAATTGCGCGATAGCTTGTTCAAACACTTTCTTTTGCTCAGCCGTTTCTGGAGCATGCTCAAAGCCAACCACATCAGCACCGGGTGCTGTCACTTCAACAAGTAGCTCTTGTCCATCTTGAGCGATGTTCACTTCAACTTTACCGTGCACGTGTGCTTCGTGAGAGCGGAATTCTTCGTTAGCTAGAACACTAGCAGAGACAGTCATGCCGATAACAACGGCTAAGATAGTAGGTTTCATGTTTTTTTCCTGAATAAAGGTTAATTAAAAAGTAGTGGTAATTAAGCGATATTTACAGGAGGTGAGCGTGCCAAATAAGCGAAATATAGGCGTTGTAACGAAATAACTGACTCTGTGATAGCGACAGTAAATTCCGAATGGAACTCTGGGACCTGTGGAAGTGAGTGTGCCGTAATAAACTGATTTATCGAAAACAGCTCACAATGGTGTGAGGTGTGGTGTTCTGGTGCGATATCTACTATGTGCGTTGCGGCTAACACGCTTAACATGAGCATAAGCCCAAGCAAGAAGCCTGTTTTGCGTTTCACATTGTTAGGTGTTTTTTGCCACATCAGGATGATTAACCACAGAATTAAAAAAGGATACTGTTATAATATAACAATATCCTTTGGTTAGGTCTCGAAAAAGACGCGAATATCTTATTAAAGACTCGCTTTAATCAATTCAATGACTTGAGTGACTTCTGCTTCGTTTAATGCACCTTCTTTAACAAACAAGATTTTACCTTGCTTGTCTTGAACGATAATCGCTGAGCTTTCTTCTTTCAGAGCCCAAGATGACGCAACGGCGCCGTCTTCATCTAGAACCATAGAAGACCATGGAAACTCTTCTTTGCTACTTTCTGCTGACGATTTAACAAAAGAACCCGTACCCCAGATAGCATCATCTTGGTTGATGATAGTGGTGGTTTGGTAGCTGTCTTCTGAGAACTTCGAGGCGGTAATGGCGGCCATCAATGGTGCGTTTAGCTCTTTAGAGCTGCTGCGGCCAGCGATAGCTTGAACGACACGAACTTTACCTAGGAGATTGTTGGTTGCCCAAGCTTGATATCCGGTATTTCCGTCGTTTAGTACGATTTCACCATAGTTGCTAACATCGACAGCAGGCAGAGTTGCACCTACAGATAGGTTGTGAGCATTGGCGAAGAGTGGAGAGGCTGCGGCTAAAAAAGCCAGTAGAGTTTTGTTTTTCATTATATTTTTGTTCCGCTTATTGGTTTGCACTGGAAGTATAATATGAAATTTGAAAAATGCCTCTTTAACTTTTTTATCGTACGATGTAGAAAAAAGTTGCAGGCTTGTTACCGAAAGGTATAATGCATCAATATCGAGATGAACAATAGATTATCTTGCTGTTTGCTAAAGGATTTAGCGATTATATGTGCTTTGAACAAGGCTATGTTCAGGCAGGTAACTGTAGTACTCAAATGGAATTGAGGTTGTATTATGTTAAGAAAGTTTTCTACTTACCGTCCACATCAAGTGGCGCGTTTCGTTAAAGTCCTGTTCAAAGGCCAATTTGCTATTGAAGGTGTTGGGGAGTTTCGCTTCGACCAAGGCAAGGTGCTTCTTCCTGAAGTCTCAGACAAACAAAAGCTCACTATTTTTAAAGAAGTTAACGGTACTATTGCAGCGTTGCCGGTGTAACTGCGCTTTATCGATTTGTTTACACCGAATAGATTAACAATGAAAAGGGCTTCTTAATGGAAGCCCTTTTTTAATGCGTATCGTTCTCGCTGGTATGTCGAGCTGTACTTTATTGTGGAGGGAAGCAGACACCGGTGCCACCCAACCCGCAATACCCATTCGGATTTTTAGCTAGGTATTGCTGGTGGTAGGTTTCTGCGAAAAAATATTTTCCAGCAGGCAGAACTTCCGTCGTGATCTCGTTGCCTAAAGATTCAGTCATTGCTCGTTGATATTCACGTTTAGAGTGCTCAGCGATAGATTGTTGTTCTTCACTGAAGGTGTAAATCGCGGAACGGTATTGAGTCCCTAAATCGTTGCCTTGGCGCATTCCTTGAGTTGGGTCATGACGCTCCCAAAAGGTTTCAAGTATTCGAGCTAGAGAGGTTTGTTCACTATCAAATATGACACGAACGACTTCGGTATGGCCGGTTTGCCCAGTACATACTTGTTCATAAGTGGGGTTAGCTGTGTATCCGCCAGCGTAACCAACGGATGTTGAAATAACGCCATCCAATTGCCAAAACAAACGCTCAGCTCCCCAGAAGCATCCCATACCAAACAGGACTTCTTGTTGAGAGCCCGTAGGCGTATCGAGCAGGTCGGTTTGGTTAACGAAATGGCGCTCAGTGATTCGAATTGGGTCAGCATTTCCCGGTAGTGCGGTTGCTGCAGAAACCAGTTGTTGTTTGTTTAGCATGTTATATTCCTTTTCGCATACGTTTACCGCGCTGGCTTTTATTTACTGTGGGTTCATATTAACGGTTGGTCAAGATTGAATAAGTCTTTAAATTAGACCGTGTTATTCCAGGATTTATTACAGACTCAATGCTTTTTTAGCGGTATTATTTCTTTTCACTTATTAACGTATTGATAACTTCTTCACCCATTAAACATGATAAGAAAAACTTTACCAGTTCTGATTGGCACTCTACTGTCATCGACGCTCGCTTTCGCTGATGTTTCCCTTGAAATTAAAGGGCTGGATGGAGCGCTTGAGGATAATGTTGATGCTTATCTTAGTGCGATCCCTGAAGAAGAGTATTCGGTTTCATTAAGGTTCCAGTCTCGCTTGGAATCTATGATAAAAGAAGCCCTGAATGCGTTAGGTTACTACCAACCTATTATCACGTTTACTCACTCCGAAGATGATACCGAGTTGACCGTTACGGTTGAGGCGGGAGAGCCTGTTGTTATCTATACTTCCGATATCGTTCTGACTGGTGAAGCCAAAGATGATCCAGACTTTTTAGCCTTGATTGCCAAGAGTAAGTTGTCCAAAGGTTCGATTTTGAATCATGGTAATTATGACTCTTTGAAATCGTCGATACGCAACCTTGGCTTAGCGAAAGGCTATTTCGATGGGGCATATGCTCTCAGTAAGCTAGAAGTCGCCCCTGAATTAAACCGAGCTTATGTTCGTCTTCATTATAACAGTGGTATACGCTACCACTTTGGTACCACTCAGGTTACTGGTAGCCAGATTGAAGAAGATAAGGTGCAGTCACTCAAACCATTTGAGGATGGCGAACCTTACTCGATAACCAAAGTCGGTGAGTACAACCAAAACCTGTCCAATACGGATTGGTTTTCTTCTGTTTTTGTTGAACCTGATTTAAGCCAATTGGGCGAAGGCCGTGAAATTCCGATGAAGGTCAGCCTTGCTCCGCAAGCGCGTAACCAAATCGAAACAGGTATCGGTGTATCAACAGACCTTGGTGTAAAAGGCACCCTAAAATGGAAGAAACCTTGGGTTAACGAGAAAGGTCATAGCTTTAATAGTAGCCTGTCGATCTCCAAGCCCGAGCAGACGATTACCGCGACTTATAAAATCCCATTGGATGACGTGCTTAATGACTACTATCAAATTAAGTACGGTATGAAGAATTTGGATAATCGAGATACCAAAAGTTTGGAGTCAAACTTAGCCTTAGAAAGATATTGGCGTCTGGATAATGGCTGGCAACGTACTGTATTTATTCGATACTTGGTCGAAAACTATGAACAAGGTTTGCAAGATGACTTAGCGCAATTCGTGTTGCCGGGTATCTCTTTCTCGCGAACTCGAACGCGTGGTGGGTCGATGCCGATGTGGGGCGATAAACAAACCATTATGGTTGAGGCTGCTGATGACACCTTATTATCGGAAACTAAGGTGGTGCGTTTTCAAGGGCAAACAGCATGGATTCGCAGCATTGGTAATAATCACCGCGGTTTAACTCGCCTTCAATTCGGCGGTAACTTTGCCGACGAGTTTGAAAAGCTGTCTCCCTCTCTAAGATTCTTTGCTGGTGGTGATAATAGCATTCGTGGTTATGGCTATGAGTCTATCTCTCCTCGAGATGAAAGTGGCGCACTAACCGGCGCAAAATACATGGCAACCAGCTCGTTTGAATACCAATACCGCTTAGTTGGAAACTGGTGGGGTGCTGCATTCTACGATATTGGTGATGCATTTAATGATAAGCCAGAGTGGAAGCACGGCACCGGTGTCGGGGTGCGTTGGGCCTCTCCTGTAGGTCCTGTGAGTTTAGACTTTGCTTGGGGCCTAGATGCGAAGAAAGGCGATGAGTTCCAACTGCACTTTAGTTTAGGGCCTGAATTATGATTAACGTTGTGGGTAAGTGCATAAAATGGACTTCGATTTCATTGACGTCTATTTTGCTATTGTTGATAGCCTTGCTCGGTTTCGTTTTGTTCACCAATCCGGGGTTGAACACCGTGCTGTGGGGCGCTGAAAAAGCATTGCCACAACTTAAAGTGGAAAGTACTAAAGGCGCTCTTTTTCCAAGCTTTACGCTTAATAATATCCAGTTCAAAGATGATAGCCTTCATATCGATACTAAGGTTCAAAAGCTGAACTTGGCTATTAATCCACGCTGTCTGCTCGATCCTAAGCTGTGTGTCGATCGTTTAGCTATTCAAGGGTTGGACTTCGCATTTACTGAATTACCGCCAGCTTCTACAGAAGAAGCAGAGCCTACACCGCCCGTAACATCGGTGAAAACACCACTACCAATAGTGATCAACCGTATTGCTTTGTCTGATATCAAACTGAATATCTTGGGGCATGAAATTGAATGGAGCTTGTTCTCCACAGCTCTGAGTATGCAGGGTGAAAAGCTGACGGTATCGCCAACCTTGTTCAATGACCTCAAAGTTAAGCTTGCTGAGTCGACAAAAGAACCGCAAACCGAAAAGGTAGAGCCAGAATCAACCGTTAAAACAGCGATCGAGCTGCCTGAAGTCTGGATTCCTTTACAGGTTGTACTGGAGCGTTTTGACCTCAACCGTTTCACCTTAGAACAAGAAACCCCAATTGTAGTGAACCACCTTGGGCTAGAAGCTCGAGCAGGTAAACATACGGTAGATGTTTCCACTCTAGACCTCGATATGCCACAAGCAAGCGCTAATCTTGCGGCTAAGGTTGAGCTTAAAGGTGGTTACCCGTTAGATCTTTCTTTAGATGCTTTGGTGAAAGAAACCGACCTTGCTGGCCAGAAACTGTCGCTGAAGGCGCAAGGCAGCGTGGCTAAACTGCATCTAGATTCTCAGTTTTCTGAATCGATTGAGGCAAAACTGTCTGGGGATATTCAACCCCTAGAGCCAGCTCTACCATTTGACCTTCTTTTAGAGGGAGGTAAAGCGCAATGGCCTCTTACAGGAAAAAGCGATTACCAAGCTGCAATTGAGAAATTCAAAGCTAATGGCTCATTAGATGGTTTTAATGTGCAGCTCAAAGGCGAAGCTGATGGTAAGGATATTCCTGCGTTAGCTATCGACCTACAGGGTAAAGGTACCACTGAGCAGATTGAGCTCGAGCGTCTAAAGCTGAACACGCTAGGCGGTGAACTTAACGGTGTCGTTAAAGCGAACTGGAAGAGTCTCGTTAACTGGCAAGCTGACGTGACACTCAAAGATATTCAACCGGGCCTACAGTGGCCAGAAGCCGAGGGTAACATTAGCGGAAGCATAGTCACCTCGGGTGAGTTGACGGAAGCGGGCGGTTGGGCGATTGAGCTACCTAAGCTTGATATCGAGGGTATCTTGCGTGATTACCCGTTGGACATCGAAGGTCAGTTGTCAGCGTCGGATCGTAGTGCAAGTGGTGAGCCTAAACTGCAAACCAGCGGCTTGAGCTTGGCTCATGGTGTTAACTCGATTAAGGCACAGGGACAGCTTGATAAGCAATGGGATATGGGCGTTGATATTTACTTCCCTGAGCTGGTGAAAAGTGTTCCAGACTTGAAAGGACAAGTGATTGGTAACATCCAACTTAGCGGCCCCACGAAAGAGCCTGAAGTCGATCTTGCACTTAATGTTGATAAGGTCGATTGGAATAACGAAGCAACACTAGAATCCCTATCGCTTAATGGTTCGGTGGTTCCCCTACCATTGCCTGAAGCTCAAGCCGATCTTGTATTAAAAGCTAAGAACCTAACCTATCAAGATCAAAGCGTGGAAAGCATTGATCTTACGGTGAGTGGTGGCGAAAAGAAACACACAGTGACACTTGATGTGATATCCGACATCGTGTCGACTAGCTTGGCTATCTCTGGAGAATTGATTCAGAAGCCTTCTCTTATTTGGGATGGCTCGTTAGACAGAGTCAAAATCACCACTCAGCAGGGGCCTTGGGTATTAGACCAGCCTGTCGCGATAAAGGCGGATGTCGATAAGCAGTTTGCCGACGTTCAAGCGCACTGTTGGAAACAATCTAGTTCGAGTGTGTGTCTGGATGAGGATATCCGCGCCGGAAAATCAGGTGAGGCCAAGATTGCAATCAACCAGTTCGACTTCGAGCAGATCAAAGCCTTTGTTCCTAAAGAGACGCAACTGCAAGGTTTAGTGAATGTTAAAGCTCATGCCAAGTGGTCTGAACAAGGTGAGCCTGAGGTTACGGTAAGCGTTGATATGCCGAAAGGTCAGGTTGTTCAACAAGTTGGCGAGCCAATCACACTGGGTTGGGAAAGTGTTGCATTGAATGCCCAGCTAAAAGACAACAAACTGGATGCCGATTTTAATTTGGATGTTTCCGACAATGGTGATCTGTCTGGAACGGTGTCGCTACCGGATATTCTTGTCGAAGACAAAATGGTCGATGCTGCAATTAAGCTGACCACGTTCCACCTCGATTTCTTGCAACCAATCCTAGGTGAGTACAGCCTATTGAAAGCCGACCTTGAGAGTGATCTTCAAGTTAAAGGCTCTTTGATGCACCCTCAAGTTTTTGGTCAGTTCTCGGTTGATGGTATTCAAGTCAAAGGCGATGTGACTCCTGTTGATGTGAAAGATGGCCGTATCGCTCTCGACTTTGATGGTTATAGTGCAAAACTGGATGCGAATGTAGAAACGCCTGACGGTCATCTTGATATTGAGGGAACCGGAGATTGGCAAGATCTTAAAGCATGGAACTCTAACGTTAGAGTTTTTGCCGATGAGTTGATGGTTGATATCCCGCCGATGGTCAAGGTTAAGGTCGTACCTGATATGACTATTGATGTCACGCCCGAGCTGGCAAAAATTACGGGTGACATAGCACTACCATGGGGACGAATTGTGGTAGAAGACTTACCACCGTCAGCGGTTGGTGTGTCTTCCGATCAGGTGATATTGAACAAAGATCTTGAGCCTGAAAGTGAAGATACGATCCCATTCAATGTGATGACCAATATTAATATCTCCATTGGTGATGACTTTAAATTGTCTGCCTTCGGTCTTGAAGGCGACTTGGTTGGTAAGCTCAATGTAGCTCAAAAAGACCAAGGCCCATTCATCACTGGTGAAGTGAATATCGTCGATGGTACTTACCAATCATTCGGGCAAGACCTCTTGATCGAAGAGGGTAAAATTCTAATGAATGGTCCACCGGATCAGCCATATGTAGCCATTAATGCGATTCGTAACCCTGATAATACTCAGGATGATGTGACCGCAGGTATTCGAGTGACAGGCCCTGCGACAGAGCCGACCATCGAGATTTACTCTGATCCAGCGATGCCACAAGCGAACGCGCTGTCTTATATTTTGCGTGGCCAAGATATCGATGGTGAGTCGAGCGGTTCGATGACAACAACCTTGATCGGTTTGAGTTTGGCGAAGAGTGGTAAGGTTGTTGGCGAAATCGGCGAAGCCTTTGGTGTACAAGATTTACAACTGGATACAGCAGGCTCTGGGGATGACTCTCAGGTTACGGTAAGCGGCTATATTCTCCCAGGTTTACAGGTGAAATATGGTGTGGGTATCTTTAACTCGTTAGGCGAGTTTACCGTTCGTTATCGATTGATGCAGGATCTCTACGTTGAGGCAGTATCGGGTTTAGACAGTGCTGTGGATCTTCTCTATCAATTTGAATTTGAGTAACACTTTGAACGGTGATTGATTAGCGGATGACGAATGCTAGGGAGTGAGTATGCAGCACCTCGTTTTTGTTTATGGGACATTGAGAAAAGATCAATCAAACCACCACTATTTAAAACAGTGTGAGTGTTTAGGAAGGTTTGACACACCTGAGGAATACGCACTTTTTGATTTAGTTGCGTATCCGGCGATGATTTTCGGAAAGAAAAGTGTCGCTGGCGAGGTCTATATCATTAACGACGAAATTTTGGAGTCGCTCGATCGGCTAGAAGATGTTCCTGTTGAGTATCGTCGCGAGCAAATAGAGACTATATTTGGATTAGCATGGGTATATTTATATCAGCTTGATCTAACAGCTAATAAAGAAATACTTTCGGGTGACTGGTGTAAGCAGAACAACCCGCTATAGTGAATGAACTACTGGAAGCATTCTGACGCAATAGCTAAAAGTCTCAATGTACAGGCTAGTCTTTTCCACTAGGAGGAAATTATGAAATATCTATTATTGGTGCTATCAGTAATGTTATTTGGTTGTGCGCAAACTCCGCCACCAACGTCAATGAACACAGCCGATTGGCAGAGCTTTGGCGAAGAAATGGCGCTAAAAGGAAAAACCAAGCAGACTGAAGCAAGTTTGGCTGAAGCCGCGTCTTCACCATCCATTGATGCAGACTTATATGGCGCTTATGGTCAGGGTTATGAAATGGGTAAAACTCAGTATTGTTCTCAAAACCCGAGAGCGCTAGGGCGCCGTGGTGAGACTTACCTTGGGATTTGTGACGACGTCGATAAATGGTTCCGTTTCAACTACGAACGTGGTGCTGAATCAAAGTATAGCGTTCAATAATTCGGTGATTGTTTAACGCAGCGAACAACAAAAAGCCAGCATATGAATGCTGGCTTTTTTGATGACGTTAATTTTATAAATAAACGAATGGTTTAGTCTGGGTTAAGCTCAAGAAACTCTTCTACTTTTTTTACCATGCTCTTCGAACCGACAAAGAAAGGTACACGTTGGTGTAGCTCTGTTGGTTTGATATCCATGATGCGTTGGGCACCATCGGAGGCGATACCACCAGCTTGCTCCATTATGAAGGCTATTGGGTTGCACTCATACAATAGACGCAGCTTACCTTGAGGATGGCTTTCTGTACTTGGGTACAGGTAGATGCCGCCTTTAAGTAGGTTACGGTGAAAATCAGAGACAAGAGAACCAATGTAGCGAGAAGTGTAAGGACGATTATCACTTGGTTCGCTTTCCTGGCAGTACTTGATGTACTTCTTAACACCTGTAGGGAAACGAATGTAGTTACCTTCGTTGATTGAGTAAATCTTACCTTCGTCAGGGATCATCATATTTTCATGAGACAGGCAGAAGGTACCCAGTGATGGGTCGTAGGTGAAGCCATTTACGCCAGCACCAGTTGTGTATACCAGCATGGTTGAAGAGCCGTAAATCACGTAACCAGCAGCTACTTGCTTATGCCCTGGTTGTAGGAAATCTTCTTGTGTTGGTGGAGTACCAATCGGTGATACTCGGCGGTAGATTGAGAAAATTGTACCAACCGATACATTCACATCGATGTTTGAAGAACCATCAAGTGGATCCATCAGTACAACGTATTTTGCGTTTTTGTTGAGCTCTTTATTGAAGGCGACGGCTTCGTCTTCTTCTTCACTCGCGACACCACAAACTTGATCTCGAGCTTCAAGTGCGGCTTTAAATTTGTCGTTAGCGTACAGGTCTAGCTTTTGTTGCTCTTCACCTTGAACGTTGTCTGTACCAACAGCGCCAGTAATATCGACAAGACCTGCCTTGTTAATTTCGCGGTTAACAATTTTTGCAGCAAGACGAATTGATGACAAAAGGGATGATAGATCACCGCTTGCATGGGGGAAGTCATTTTGTTTTGCAACAATGAACTCACCAAGGGTGCGCATCTCAGACATGTTATTTCCTTAAACTTCTCTGAATATTAGGGGGATTTGAGCACTATAGAATTGGCCTCTTGTACGGGCTTTATTCATCTAGACGCTTACCTAAATTCTAAAGGCTAGATCTTTTTAATGGTAATGAACTAAGCGACGCAGATCTCACTTACTATGTCGACTAAATTTGTTTTGCATTGCCGCTCGCTTTTAACCGCTATTTAATGATAATGAGTGCAAGCCGTTTTAATTAGGGCATCGTTTATTTAGCCAAGCGTTTGGAAGCAATTTATGCATATTCATATCTTAGGAATTTGTGGCACCTTTATGGGTGGTGCTGCGGTATTGGCTCGTCAACTAGGTCACAAGGTTACTGGTAGTGACGCGAATGTTTACCCACCAATGAGCACTTTGTTGGAATCTCAAGGGATTGAAATTATTGAAGGGTTCGACCCGAGCCAACTCGAGCCAAGGCCGGATCTCGTGGTTATCGGTAACGCGATGAGCCGTGGTAACCCGTGTGTTGAGTATGTATTGGATAACAATCTTAGATACACCTCTGGCCCTCAGTGGTTGCAAGAATTCTTGCTGCATGACCGTTGGGTGTTGGCGGTATCGGGAACGCATGGTAAGACCACGACATCAAGCATGCTGGCTTGGGTCTTGGAAGACTGTGGCTATGCACCGGGCTTTTTAGTTGGCGGTGTGTTGGGTAACTTTGGTATCTCTGCTCGCCTTGGTGAAAGCATGTTCTTCGTGGTCGAAGCTGACGAATATGACAGTGCTTTTTTCGATAAACGATCTAAGTTCGTCCATTACCACCCAAGAACCTTGGTCATGAATAACCTAGAGTTCGATCATGCGGACATCTTCGATGATCTTGAGGCGATTAAACGTCAGTTCCATCACTTAGTGCGCACTGTGCCAAGCAATGGCCGTATTTTCTCACCTAAACAAGATGTGGCTATTCAAGATGTTCTATCTCGTGGCTGTTGGAGTGAGACTGAATCAAGCGGCGAGCAAGGCGATTGGGATGCTAAGAAGTTAGTCAAAGACGGCTCTCAATTTGAGGTCTACTTCCAAAATGAATGTGTTGGAACGGTAAACTGGGATTTAGTGGGCGACCACAACGTAAACAATGCCTTGATGGCGATAGCAGCTGCACGACACGTAGGTGTGACTCCTGACTTAGCGTGTGAATCACTAGCTACTTTCATTAACACTAAGCGCCGCTTGGAGTTTAAAGGCGAGGTGGCAGGTGTTTCTGTTTATGACGATTTTGCTCATCACCCAACGGCGATTGAACTTACGCTAGGCGGGTTGCGTAATAAGGTCGACACTAAGAAGATCATTGCCGTTTTAGAGCCTCGTTCTGCCACCATGAAACGTGGTGTGCACAAAGAAACCTTGGCTGATTCGCTCAAGCTGGCGGATTCTACCTACTTATTCCAACCGGGTAACATTGATTGGTCGGTTCAAGATGTTGCAGACGCTTGTCACCAACCTGCACACGTGAGTGATGACATGGATGCATTCGTTGCTAAAATTGTCTCAGAGGCACAAGCGGGTGACCAAATCTTGGTAATGAGTAATGGTGGCTTTGGTGGTATTCACCAAAAACTGTTGGATGGATTGGCACTCAAAGGCTAACGGCATCCACGACCTTATAATTTGAAGTAATTGAGAACATGACAAAACACGATAAAGCGATAACTCTTGCTTTCACTGGCGCATCCGGTGCGCCTTATGGCCTACGTTTACTTGAATGCCTTTTGGCGGCCGATTATCAGGTCTATTTGCTGATTTCATCGGCTGCGCGAGTGGTATTGGCGACCGAGCATGAGCTTAAGTTACCTGCTGGGCCGGATGCGGCGAAACAAGCTTTGGTTAAACACCTTGGCTGCGCCCCAGAAAAGCTTGTGGTGTGTGGCAAAGACGACTGGTTCTCACCGGTTGCCTCTGGTTCAGCAGCGCCTAAGCAGATGGTAGTGTGTCCATGTTCTGCGGGAAGTTTGGCTTCGATTGCACACGGCTTGTCGGATAACTTGATTGAGCGAGCAGCAGACGTGGTCATGAAAGAGCGAGGTCAACTGTTATTAGTAGTTCGTGAAACGCCATTTTCTACGCTTCATCTAGAGAACATGCACAAACTGTCGACCATGGGCGTGACGATCATGCCTGCGGCTCCGGGGTTTTATCACCAACCTAAGTCTATTGAAGATCTGGTCGACTTTATGGTGGCGCGTATTCTTGATCATCTTGGTATCGAACAAGGTTTAGTGCCACGTTGGGGCTACGATCAACGTAATTGATCCAAACTTGATAGCTTATTGTTAAAAATCAAATTACAATTCTGAACACTCATCGGGGAGCGAACCATTCAAATAATGAATGCGAGCTGAGATCAAGCAGATGCTTGGGACCCGTAAACCTGAACCAGATAATGCTGGCGTAGGAATTGAGTTAGGAACAACCTCTACCGTTCTCCTCCCTCAAACCTGTGCCGCTCAGACTATGGAGAGCGTCCAGTGAAATTCACATTAACTACTCTTGCTGTTACTACAGCGATCTCTTTTTCTGCCTTTGCTGCAGACAATACTTTGACCGTATACACCTATGACTCTTTTGCTGCGGATTGGGGCCCTCGTCCTGCCGTTGAAAAAGCATTCGAAGAAAAATGTGGTTGTGATGTGAATTTTGTCGCGCTAGAAGATGGCGTCTCTATCCTGAACCGTTTACGTCTTGAAGGGGGCAACAGCAAAGCCGATATCTTGCTAGGTCTCGACAACAACCTGATGGCTGAAGCGAAAGCGACGGGCTTATTGGCTGAGCATAATGTTGATACTTCATCAGTAACGCTTCCTAATGGTTGGAACGATAGCACTTTTGTTCCCTATGACTTTGGCTACTTTGCTTTTGTTTACAACAAAGAGAAGTTGGCAAACCCGCCGAAGAGCTTGAAAGAACTGGTTGAGCTGCGAGATGATCTTAAGGTTATCTACCAAGACCCACGTACATCAACACCAGGCCAAGGCATGATGCTTTGGATGAAGTCGGTATACGGTGATGAAGCGACAGCAGCATGGAAGAAGCTTGCTCAGAAAACAGTGACTGTAACCAAAGGTTGGTCTGAAGCTTATTCTATGTTCCTAGAAGGTGAGTCGGATTTAGTGTTGTCTTACACAACGTCTCCGGCTTACCACATTATTGCTGAGAGCGATTCTAAGTACGCAGCAGCAAGCTTCGAAGAAGGGCATTACACTCAAGTTGAAGTGGCCGCTAAAGTTAAAGGCAGTAAGAACGAGAAACTTGCTGATGATTTTATGGCGTTTATCTTAAGTGATGAATTCCAATCTGCGATGCCAACGGGCAACTGGATGTACCCAGTGACGGATATCGAGCTACCAAAAGGATTTGAGCAACTTACGGTTCCTCAGAAAGCTCTAAGCTTTACGCCTGAAGAAATTGCAGCTAAGCGCAAGCCTTGGATCCGCGAATGGCAGAGTGCACTTACTTTTTAACTTACTATTTAAAAAATGAGCTTTCTAACGTACTTTAAAAAAACTAGCTTTCTGTATTTAAAGGTTCATTCGTTATGTTTGGAGTGAACCATTTACGGTAAAAAATCAATTTATGATAAAGAAAACACCTAAGGTCGGGATCTGGGTTGCGATACTCATTACCGCCTTCGTGGTTTCAGCAGTTGGGGCATTGCTTAGCAATGCCCCTTCTCTTGATATCAGCCAAGTATGGTCCGATCCCTACTATTGGCATGTAACGAAATTCAGCTTTTATCAAGCGACACTCTCAACAGTGCTGAGTGTTGGCTTTGCTATACCTATTGCTCATGCGCTGTGTCGTAGGCAATTTTTTGGACGCGCTTTGTTGTTAAGGCTGTTCGCGTCGACCTTAGTCCTGCCGGTGTTAGTCGGTGTATTTGGCTTACTTGCGATCTATGGTAATAGTGGTTGGTTAGCTAAGTTTTTGGCGAACTTCGATATTGAACTGCCATTTTCGATTTATGGCTTGAATGGTATTTTGTTGGCGCATGTTTTCTTTAACTTGCCTTATGCCAGTCGCTTACTTTTACAAGCCTTAGATACCGTGCCTGCCGAGCAACACAAGCTTTGTGCTCACTTGGGTATGAGTCATTGGAACAAATTCAGATGGGTTGAATGGCCACGTTTAAGACAGCAATTGCCTCATGTGTGTGGCTTAGTCTTTATGCTGTGCTTTACCAGCTTTGCTACCGTGATGGCACTAGGCGGTGGACCTAAATCAACCACTATCGAGCTCGCTATTTATCAGGCGATTAAATTCGACTTTGACCTGCAGGCGGGTGCTTTACTCGCGATATGGCAAATGCTGCTGTGTGGTGTGCTAGCGGTCAGCATTCAACGCCTATCGAAACCTATTTCTGTGACGGCCAGCCAGTTGGCGGAAGAGAAATATTTGGTTAAGGACAGCTGGTGGTCAAAAGCTTGGGACAGCTTCTGGATCATCATAGTCTCAATGCTGGTATTGCCGCCATTAGCGATGGTTATTCTAAGTGGTATTAACTCTCAGGCGCTCACCGTACTGAGCAGTGAGCCGTTTTGGGCGGCATTAATGACCTCGGTTAAAGTCGCGTCATTAGCAAGTGTTATCGCGGTTGGTATTGGTATCGCGATACTACTGACCAGCAGAGCATGGCGCTTACAGAATAAGAACTTTCGAGCCGATAAAATCGAGCTGATTGGCACTATTATCTTAGTCACTCCGGGGCTAGTGATCAGTACGGGTATCTTCCTACTATTACGCTCATTTACCGATGTGTTCAGCTTGGCTTTCTTTATCGTGATTGCCGTCAACAGTTTAATGGCACTGCCTTACGTAATTAAAACCTTAGCTCAACCTATGCTGCATTTGTCTCAGCAGTACCAGTATGTGTGTGCAAGCTTAGGAATGACAGGATTCACTCGCTTTAGGTTGGTGGAGTGGCGCGCATTACGTAAGCCGATGGCGCAAGCCTTCTCGATCAGCTTTATGCTGGCGATGGGCGACTTAAGTGCGATTGCCTTATTTGGTAGCCAAGACTTTAGAACACTGCCTTTGTACCTATTCCAATTGCTAGGCAGCTATCAGATGGAAGCCGCAGCCGTTGTTTCGGTTAGTCTGCTGCTGTTGAGTGTGGGCAGTTTTAGCTTCATTGAATTTTTATTTACTCGAACCTCAAATCTCAATGCTAAAAGTTAAGGAACCGATGATGTTAGTGATGAAAGATGTGGATTACCACTATCACCAAGAGTTGTTTAGTTTTGATTTCCAAGCAGAGCAGGGCGATATTGTTGCTCTGATGGGACCAAGTGGTGCGGGCAAATCAACACTGTTGGCGCTAGTTGCTGGATTTATCGAGCCTACATCGGGTGAGATCTCAGTGGCTGGGCAGTCGCTGATTGGTAAAGAGGCACATCAACGCCCGTTGGCGATGTTGTTTCAAGAGCACAACCTATTTGCCCATCTCACGGTGCGTGAAAATATTGGATTAGGCTTACATCCGGGGTTAAAGCTTACCGCAACCCAAAAGCAATCTGTGGAACAAGCTGCAGCGCAAGTTGGCGTCGCTGAGTATTTGGATAGATTGCCTGAGCACTTATCCGGCGGTCAACGCCAGCGTGTCGCACTAGCACGTTGTTTTGTTCAGCCTCATGATATTTGGTTGTTGGATGAGCCTTTCTCGGCGCTGGATCCGCTATTGCGAGAAGAGATGCTTAGCTTAGTGAAGCGATTAGCGGCAGAGCGAAATATTACGGTTTTGATGGTGACTCACCATTTAGGTGACGCACGCAGTATCGCAAATAAGTTTGTGTTTGTGGCGCTAGGTAATGTGCTGGTTGAAGACTCGATAGAGGCACTGACGGCGGATCATCCACAGCCAGAATTAAGCTCATTTGTTAAAGCGGGTGAGTGACGATTCATTACTCCTGTGAGTACTTATTGATATTGAGTGCGTCAAAAACAAAAAGACCTAGCATGCGCTAGGTCTTTTATTCACTCTATGAGTAAAGCGAGATAACGATTAGTCTTCTAGCTTTAGCTCTTTTAAGATTTGGAAGATCTCACGAGAAGACTTTGCAGGCTTGTTCGCAGATTTCTCTTTGTTAGCTTGGCGAGCTAGCTGACGAAGACGTTGACGGTCTGCTTCAGGGTACATTTCCATGACTTCTGAAATAGCCGTATCACCTTCTGCAACAACACGATCACGCAGTTGCTCAAGCTTATGTAGCTCAGCTGTTGCTTGTGAGTGTTTATTACGTACTTTATCCAAAGCCGCCTGAATTGGCTCTGGATCGACATTGCGCATTACTTTACCAATGTATTGAAGTTGACGACGCTTCGCTTCATTTTTAAAGCGTTGTGCATCTTTAATCGCTTGTGCCAAATCTTCAGACAGCGGAAATTTGTCTAATACAGAAGGCTTTAGACCAACAAGCTCTTCTCCCAGCTTTTGCAGGGCATCCATGTCCGTTTTCATTTCTGTCTTACTTACCCAGATGATTTCTTCTTCTGGTTCCCATGGGGCTTTTTGGTTTTTGCGAGCCATCTTTTCTGCCTATGTCACTATCTCAAACGAATATATTGCCTATTTTAGCAAGAATCTTGGGGAGAAAGCGAAATTCTTGTTATCCTACGTAATATTGACCTGAAAAATTAGAATAGATATGGATGTAAAACAGCAAGTCGCCCAGCAAAGAGTTGAACTAGAAGCCGCAGTAGCTAAAGCGTTGGATATGGCATCAGTGAGTGCAGACGCAGCTGAGGTCGCTATTACTAAGTCAACGGGTTTAAGTGTTTCAACACGTATGTGTGAAGTGGAAAACGTTGAATTTAATAGTGATGGTGCGCTAGGTATTACTGTTTATCGCGGCCAGAAAAAAGGCAGCGCATCTACATCTGATCTGAGTGAAAAGGCCATTGCTCAAACAGTAGCGGCTGCGCTTGATATCGCTCAGTACACTTCTGAAGACTCATTTGCAGGTCCTGCAGCAAAAGAATACATGGTAAAAGAAATTCCAGACTTGGATCTTTTCCACCCTGATGAACCAAACCCTGATTATGCTGCTGAGATTGCGATTGCTGCTGAGAAGCAAGCGTTAGCTTATAGCGATAGGATCAAACAGAGTGATGGCGCAAGCTACGACAGCCATTATGGTGTTAAGGTTTATGGTAACAGCCATGGCTTACTAGCAAGCTATGCTTCGAGTCGCCATAGCACGAGCTGCTGCGTGATTGGACAAGGCGCTAACGGTGAAATGGAACGTGACTACAGCTACACCGTTGCACGTCACCGTGATGAGCTGTGGACGCCTGAGCGCGTAGGTCAAGAAGCAGCAGAAAAGACCATTAGCCGTTTGGATGCGAAAAAGCTACCAACAGGGCAATACCCAATTATGTTCGCTAACGATGTTGCTACTGGCCTGATTGGTCACCTTGTGATGGCAATCAGTGGTGGTAACCTTTACCGTAAATCCTCTTTCTTATTGGATCATCTAGGGCAGAAAATTCTACCGGATTGGTTCAATATCTCAGAGCGTCCTCATATCCTGCGTGGCTTGGCTTCGAGCCCATTTGATAGCGAAGGTGTTTACACTCAAGATCGCGAAATCATCACTGATGGCGTGTTAGCAACTTACCTGCTAACGAGCTATGCCGCACGTAAAATGGATATGACACCAACAGGTCATGCTGGTGGTATTCATAACTGGTTCGTTAAATCGACCGGTCAAAACTTTGAGCAGATGCTAAAAGAGCTAGGTACAGGCTTCTTAGTGACGGAAGTGATGGGCCAAGGCGTTAATACCGTAACGGCTGATTACTCTCGTGGTGCGGCGGGTTTCTGGGTTGAGAATGGAGAAATCCAATACCCAGTATCGGAAGTGACGATAGCGGGCAACCTAAAAGACATGTTCAATCAGATCGTTGCAGTTGGTAACGATGTTGAAACACGCTCTCAAATTCAAACGGGTTCTATCCTGCTTGAGTCGATGAAAGTCGCGGGTGAGTAATTTACCTCAGTCTAAACATGAGACTTAAACCTGATGCATTAAAAAGGGAGCCGATGGCTCCCTTTTTGTATTCAGCGTATCGTCTTAGATAGGCTATCTGTTTATTCACGCTAGATAAGTATGATTTAAATAAGAATGGTTGCTAAGCCTAGGAACACCGATAGGCCAATAACATCAGTGACAGTAGTGAGTGCCATACCACCTGCCAATGCCGGATCGATATTCATCTTCTTCAGCATCACAGGGATAGTTACACCAGCAATACCCGCGACAATCAAGTTGGTCATCATCGCTGCTGAGATGATACCTCCCAGTATCCAGTTGCCTTTCCAAGCTACAACGATACCACCAATGATAACAGCCCATAAAACGCCGTTGAGGAAGCCGATAGCCGCCTCTTTGAGTAGCAGTTCGCGTTTGTTACTATCACCGATATGACCAAGTGC
Organism: Vibrio sp. T20; assembly: GCF_007858795.1. Taxonomy (NCBI): domain Bacteria; kingdom Pseudomonadati; phylum Pseudomonadota; class Gammaproteobacteria; order Vibrionales; family Vibrionaceae; genus Vibrio; species Vibrio sp. T20. The sequence continues at coordinate 33,130 of NZ_VFEB01000030.1, read as the reverse complement.
TAAACCACGAATCACAAGTGCAACGGTTTGGTTACCTGCAACCCCGCCCATCGAAGGTACGATAGTCATCAGAACCGCAATCGCAGCCATTTGATCGAGAGTTGCTTCAAACATATTGGAAACAGATGCCGCCGCCAGTGCCGCGAGTACGTTAGCACCAAGCCAGACACTACGACGACGAGCAGATTTTACGACCGGTGCGAAGGTATCTTCGTCATCGTCCATACCCGCCATACTCATCATTGAGTGCTCGGCATCTTCACGGATAACATCAACCACGTCATCGATGGTGATACGACCAACAAGGTGTTGATTGCTATCAACTACTGGCGCTGAAACCCAATTACGACGTTCGAACAGGCTCGCAATATCGGAAGCGCTGGTTTCAACCGCGATCGCTTCGTCGGCATCCTCCATCACTTCGGAAACTGCCACATCAGGCTGAGTCGTTACCAGTGTGGTAAGCGATAGGTTACCGATAAGACGTTCTTCTTCATCAATAACATATAGTGCATCAGTTGCATCGGGCAGTTCGCCACGCATACGCATGTAGCGTAATACAACATCAACATCGACATCCCCACGAATCGTGATTACGTCGGTATTCATGATCGCACCCGCTGAATCTTCAGGGTACGACAGGGCGGTTTCAACTAATGCACGATCAACAGAGTCCATTTGAGAAAGGACTTCGCGAGAAACATCATCAGGTAGGCTTCGAAGTACGTACGCGACGTCATCGGTTTCCATGCCTTCGGTTGCTTCTGCTAAGGTCTCAGGTGCCATTTTCGACACAAGAGCATCTTTGACATCTTCGTTTAGTTCATCAAGAATTTCACCGTAGTCTTCAGGATCGGTGAGTTGCCAGAGTACGTCACGACTTTTGCGAGGGGAGGCTTCTAAAAGGTGTGCAATATCTTCAGGTTCCATGTCCTGAAGTTGTCGGCGTACGTGAACAAATCGGCCGTTTTCTAGGGCTTCGCTGACTTCTTGGAGGGTTTGGTGAGCTTGGTCGAATTCTAATTGCTCTGCCATATTTTCCTCCTATCTCATTATTCTAACAATGGTTGGAATAGTAACTTAATTCTGGGGCTTATTTAAATCATAAACTTAGATAGAACTAAGATTTAATATTGGTTGGTTCGTTGTTTGAGTCTTAGGCGTTGTGAGTGAAGCGTTTTCGCTACTCACCCTCATCAAACTTGTCTTCAATGAGATGACAGACGGCATCCAGTGCTTGCTGTGAGTCGGTGCCTGCAGCTTGAATAGTAATATGTTGCCCTTGTGCTGATTCCAGCATAAGTAGCCCCATTACGCTGTCTGCTGTCGCTGTTTTGTCTTCTTCGCTATGGATAGTGATGGTTGCATCAAAGCTTTGTGCAAGCTCAACCAACTTTACGGCTGCTCTAGCGTGAAGACCCAAGCGATTTTGGATCAGTACAGTTCGAGTTAATTCCATGGTTAGCCCTGTTGGTGCTTCTCTAGGGAGGCGTGTCTGATTTGGACTTGATGGCCAAGTTGCTCGAAGTACTCACCAATTTTCTGAGTTAGATAAACCGAGCGGTGTTTGCCGCCAGTGCAGCCAATCGCGACCGTCAGGTAACTTCGATTGTTCTTCTCTAACATTGGTAACCACTGTTCAACAAAGCCTTGGATCTGTTGCTTGAGTTCAAGAACTTCTGAGTGTTCTTCAAGAAAAGAGTGAATTGGTGCATCTAGCCCAGTTAGTGGTCGTAGTGCGGGTTCCCAGTGTGGGTTAGGCAAAAAGCGAACGTCGAACACATAGTCGGCATCACTTGGCAGGCCATACTTAAAACCGAAAGATTGAAAGACAATAATCAGCTCTTGCTTCTCTTGACCTTCAACTTTAAATCGAACCTTTTCACTCAATTCGTAGAGGTTGCAGTCGCTACTGTCAATCACAATGCATGCTTGCTCTGCGAGAGGTGTCAGGAGTGTCTTCTCTAAATCAATCGCTTGCTCAAGAGAGAGCTTTTCTTGGCCGATCGATAAAGGGTGAATTCTACGTGTTTCGCTGTAGCGCTTGAGTAACGTCTGCTTGCTCGCATCTAGGAACAAGACGTTCACATCAATATTAGTGGCAGACTCTAGCTGTTCTAGCATCTCTGTAACTAATTGAGGCTCTTTCGGTAGGTTACGAATATCAATGCTAACCGCGACGTTTTGATTTATCTCACGTACCGATTCGACAAAGTCGTTGAGCAGGTTTACTGGCAGGTTATCGACACAGTAATACCCCAAGTCTTCAAGGACTCGTAGCGCAACACTTTTACCGGCCCCTGATTGGCCACTAACAACGATTAACCGCATGTTATTGCTCGCAAGTTGGCACTTGAATCATGATGTCGTAAAGCTCTTGATCGCTTTGAGCATTACGCAACTGTTTCAGAGTCTGCTTATCGTTTAGTCGCTCTGCCATACAAGAAAGGGTTTTTAGATGCTCCTTACATTGTTCACTTGGAACAAGCAGGGCAAATAGTAGGTCGACAGGACGGTTATCAATCGCATCAAATTCGATGGGATCTTGGCATTGCAGTAATACAGCAATCGCTTTATCACTGACATTCATACGAGCGTGGGGAATAGCAATGCCATTACCAATACCTGTACTGCCCATTTTTTCACGGCTCAACATGCACTCAAACAGTTCTGTTGAATCTTGACCACAGCTTTCTGCTGCGATCTGACTGATGAGCTCAAGGGCTCTTTTTTTGCTTGTGCATTGGACTGCACTTTTGGTGCAGTCCAATGAAAGTACTTCGCTTAATTGCATGTTAGTGACTACTTAGCTTTTCTTTGTGCTTGTTGAGTTGGCGGACGAGTTTATCAACCAATGAATCAATCGCGGCATACATGCTTTCATCTGTTGCTGTCGCATGGATTTCCCCCTGATTTATATGCAGGGTAGCTTCTGCGATTTGATTGATTTTCTCAACTTTTAAAACAACCTGGACGCTATTTATATGATCAAAGAAGCGCTCAAGTTTGTCGAATTTAGTGTGAACATAGTCTTGCATTGAATCGGTAAGATCAACGTGATGGCCTTGAATATTGATTTGCATAGACTTTCCTTTTCAGTTGGTTGCCTGGCTATAGTTACTAAGTAAATAGCGACTAAATTAGCTTATAGCAGGCGTTTACGCTGACTCGATGGGGCAATGCCCAGAGACTCACGGTATTTCGCTATGGTACGTCTAGCTACCTGAATTCCTTGGTCAGCCAGTAAAGCAGCAATCTTACTATCACTTAGAGGCTTCGCGGTATTTTCCGCTGCGACAAGCTTCTTAATGAGTGCACGAATTGCTGTAGATGAACATTCACCGCCATTGTCAGTGCTGACATGGCTTGAGAAAAAGTATTTGAGTTCGAAGATACCACGTGGCGTGTGCATGAATTTTTGAGTCGTTACACGAGAGATCGTGGATTCGTGCATATCAACGGCTAACGCAACATCATTCAGAACCATTGGTTTCATCGCTTCTTCGCCATGTTCGAAGAAATCACGTTGATGTTCAACAATGCATCGCGCAACTTTGAGTAGCGTCTCATTTCGGCTCTCTAGGCTTTTAATTAGCCACTTTGCTTCTTGCAAATTTGAGCGGATGTATTGATTGTCGGCGCTGTTGCCTTTACTACCCAGATCTGCGTACTGCTGATTCACTTTCAGCTTAGGTACACTATCAGGGTTAATAGTCACTAACCATTTCCCAAGATCTTTGAAGACAGACACATCCGGAACTACATACTCAGTTTCATCCGGAGTAATCTTACTGCCAGGGCGAGGATCCAGCTGTTGAATCAGTTGCAAAACTTCACGTAGTTCTGCTTCTTTCAATTTGGTTTCTTTGATAACCAGTTTGTAATCGCGGTTGCCGAGTTGGTCGATATGGCTAGTAAGTACTAACTTAGCTTCGTTGAGCCAAGGAGTATCTTGGGGGAAAGTTGCCAGTTGCAGTAACAAGCAATCTTGCAGATTTACTGAGCCGACACCTAGTGGGTCAAACTGCTGAATTCGTTTACGTACGGCTTCAATTTCATCAAGCTCGATCTCTTCATTGTCGAAGTTTTCAAGGATGTCTTCACAAGTTACAGTGAGGTAGCCATAGTCATCGATGGCATCTATTAATGCAAAAGCGATGCTTCGGTCGGTGTCAGTGAATGGTGTTAAGTCGAGTTGCCAAAGTAGGTAATCGTGTAGGCTTTGAGTGGTTTCGCCTTGATAAACCGGCATGTCGTCATCAATCGCAATACCCGTATTACCGGTGTTTGCGCTGTAGACGTCTTCCCAAGTTGTGTCGATTTCCAGTTCGTTGCCAATCTCTGATTTTTCGATTAAGTCTGAGCTATCAGGTAAGTCTTGCTCTGTGGCTTCAACTGTTTCTTTTTCGTCACTGCTAGGTTTTTCTTCCGATGTTGGCGTATCTTCATTGCCTTCTTCGACATCGAGTAGTGGGTTAGATTCAAGTGCTTCTTGAATCTCTTGTTGCAAATCTAAAGTAGACAATTGCAACAAACGAATCGCTTGCTGCAATTGAGGAGTCATTGCTAACTGTTGGCCTAGCTTAAGTTGTAATGAGGGTTTCATTCAGTGTGACTTACCTAGTTATTATTCTTAGAACTCTCGATACTCTCTATATAATCATAGACGGAATTGTTCGCCTAGATAAACTTGTTTAACTTGTTCGTTATTGAGAACATCTTCAGGAGTACCTTCAGCGATCAGGTGCCCTTGGCTTACGATGTAAGCTTTTTCACATACGTCTAGTGTTTCACGAACGTTGTGGTCGGTAATCAAAACGCCTAAGCCACGATCGCGTAGGTGAACAATGATTTTTTTGATATCGATAACTGAGATCGGGTCAACACCTGCGAACGGTTCATCTAATAGAATGAACTGCGGATTCGCTGCTAGTGCTCGAGCAATCTCAACACGACGACGCTCACCACCCGACAGAGCCATACCATTACTGGTGCGGATATGTTGGATGTGGAACTCTTCTAGCAGGTCTTCTAGTTTATCTTGGCGCTGTTCATTAGTCATTTCATCACGGGTTTGTAAAACCGCCATGATGTTGTTTTCTACTGACAACTTACGGAAAATAGAAGCTTCTTGAGGCAGGTAACCAATACCAAGACGAGAACGGCTGTGCATTGGCAAGATACTGATATCTAGATCGTCAATACTGATGGTGCCTTCATCACGCGCAACTAAACCGACAATCATGTAGAAAGACGTGGTTTTACCTGCACCGTTTGGTCCAAGCAGACCGACGATCTGACCGGATTCTACTTGCAGGCTCACATCGGTAACAACTTTACGCTTGCTGTAGGTTTTTGCTAGGTTTTTTGCTTTAAGAACAGCCATAGTTTACTTATTCACTTCCGCTGGTTGTAATACCGTTGATACACGCTCGCTACTATCACTATCAGCAACCAGTTTTTGAGAAGCAATCTGGTAAGTAATCTTAGAGCCACGGATGATGCTGCCATCTTGAGATAGCATCGCATTCTTGGTCATGATCAGTCTGTCAGCAACAAGCTGGTAATGTAAGTCGTCAGCTTCACCGTAGAGTGTCTTACCGTCGTCAGTAAGCTGAGAGAAGGTTGCTGGCTTACCGAAGCCTTGAATCTCTTCAATCTCACCATTTACGGCGTTACGAGTAACAATAACCTTATCGGCATTGATGTTGATGCTGCCTTGTTTAAGGTTCACATCACCAAGGAAAGTTACTTGGTTACTTTTCATATCCAATTGCTGGCTGTCTGAGTCAATGTAGACAGGTTGCTCGCTATCCGAAGACAGAGCATAGACATTAGGTGCCGCAAGGGTCAAAGCGAATAAACTAAGGTGTAAGAGTTTCATATCTACCTTGAACAGAATTAAAGAGGGTCGCATTGTTGGTACCGAAGTTACCTTTCATTGCTTGCCCCTCAGTTTCAAAAAATGTACCGATCATATGGACCGGAGTCTCTGAATAAAAATCTCGGCTAGGCAGCTCAACAACCATTTTATCTGTGGTCATTGTATCGAAGCTGGCTTCTGGCAACAGATTCTTTGCCACGACGTTGTCATAAAAAGTGACAACTTGATTCTCATCCATAATCGCGCGATCAGCGGTGACTTGCCATTCAATCGTGTGCCCTTCACGGAATACCGAAAGAACTGGGTTTTGAAAGTGCGTATCGCCAACCACTGAGTAGTGTTCTAAATACGTCGATTCAACCTGATAGCTACGAATACCGCTTTCGTCGTAGCTAATGTTGTTTAGACTTTTGCCACTAAACGCGGGTAGCTCCAAATTTGGAGCTACTTGTATCGTTGATGTTTGCTCTTTGTCGTACAGGTAATAGGTCGACCAAGAGGCAATAAATATTAGTATTAAATAGATAATACGAGTAAAACTCATATGCTTAAACCTTTATGCATGTCGAGTTCATTTCTTGCTTGTAAAATAAGGTCGCAGACTTCACGTACCGCGCCATGCCCACCTTTAATGATTGTCACGTAGTTTGCACGCTTTGCAAGTAGTGGGTGACCATCTGCTACACAGACCTTCAAGCCAACTTTTTCCATCACAGGCCAGTCGATCAGATCATCGCCGATATAACCCGTATTTTCAGGATTCACTGAAAGCTTATCGCAAATATCTTGGTATGCCTTAACTTTATCGTCTTGACCTTGATAAATCAGCTTAATGCCGAGAGCAGTCATTCGATTTTCAACAATTTGAGACTTACGGCCAGTGATGATCGCGATTTCAATGCCAGCATTCATCAGTGACTTAATGCCGTAACCGTCACGAGTATGGAAGGTCTTCAGCTCTTCACCGTTGTTGCCCATGTAGATACGACCATCAGAGAATACGCCATCGACATCGCAAATTAGGAGTTTGATGTCTTTTGCTATTGCAAATACACCTGAGTCAACAGTGCCGTATAGAGTTTCGACTGTCTGTGTCATTACATTACTCCAGCTTTCAATAAATCATGCATGTTTAGGGCGCCAACTAGTTTGCCATCTTGGCATAGCATCAAGCCATTGATGCTCTTCGCTTGCATTAAGTTTAACCCCTCAACTGCAAGCATGTTTGGATCGGCAACGGTAGGATTTAGCGTCATCACATCGCCAATTTGAGTATTATGGATATCAACGCGTTTATCTAAGATACGGCGTAAGTCACCATCGGTAAAAATACCGGCCATTTGACCATCTTGACCAACGATAGCCGTCATGCCTAAGCCTTTTTGAGAGATCTCTAACAGAGCGTCTCTTACTAATGCATCCGGAGCAACAATAGGAAGTGCATCGCCTGTGTGCATGATGTCGTCTAATTTCAACAGCAGTTGACGACCTAAAGCGCCGCCTGGATGAGACAGAGCAAAATCTTGAGCGGTAAAGCCTCGAGCCTGTAAAAGTGCAACGGCTAGTGCATCACCCATCACCAAAGTAGCAGTAGTGCTAGTTGTTGGCGCTAAGCCCAGTGGACATGCTTCTTCTGGTACTGAAATTTGTAAATGGATATCAGACAAGGTCGCCATGTTCGATGCTGGCTTACCTGTCATGCTGATGATCTTAATGTTCAAACGCTTTAATACTGGGAATAGGCTGAGGATTTCTCCCGATTCGCCTGAGTTGGATATTGCGATCACAATATCGCCAGGTTCGATCATGCCTAAGTCGCCATGTGCAGCTTCTCCTGGGTGTACAAAGAAAGCCGATGTCCCAGTACTTGCCAATGTGGCTGCGATTTTGTTGCCAATGTGGCCTGATTTACCCATGCCCATCACAACGACTTTGCCTTTGTTGTTTAGGATAAGGTCGCAAGCTTTACAAAAATCATCATTAAAATATTGGTCTAATTGAGTGAGACCTGCAACTTCGGTTTCCAAAACTTGTTTTGCGACACTGCGGTAATCAAATGGCTGAGACATCAAATACTCCAAGTACGGGAAGTTAAATCAACAATTAAGCCGACATGTTCATTAGTAGGTAACTTTGGTAGACAACGAATGTTACGATTAACACGCCGCCTTCAATACGATTCACGCTACGAGATTTCCCTAGTGCCATGACCACAAGCAGTAGCGATACGCCCAGCATTACCCAGAAGTCGCGACCCATCGCAAACTCGCTCAAGATCGAAGGGTTTAGGATGCCGGGGATACCCATAACAGCAAGGATGTTGAATACGTTTGAACCAATGATATTGCCCACGGCCATATCATCTTCACCTTTCATAACACCGGCTAGTGATGCTGCAAGCTCAGGCAGACTAGTACCTACGGCAATGATGGTTAGACCAATCACAAGGTCGCTCATGCCAAAGTATTTCGCGATGATTACCGCATTATCAACCAGCATATCAGCAGCTAAAGGCAGGATGATCAGACCAATCACCACCCACATTGCGGCTTTAGGGTTGCTTACGCCCTCTGGGATTTCTGATTCTTGCTCGTCAAGGAAGGCATCACCGTTCTTTTTCTCACTGCGGCTGATTTGTAGCATGGCAAACAAGAAAGCGCCGAAAAGAACAAATAACAACACGCCTTCGTAGAAACCCAAATGGTTATCCCAAAGCAGTGCGCCAGCTAATAAAGTGACACCTATCATCAAAGGTAGTTCACGACGAATTACGCCTGAGCTGATTGATAGCGGCTTGATAAGGGCTGTAATACCTAAAATTAGTGCGATATTGGCGATGTTTGAGCCTAATACGTTACCTACAGCGGTATCGGTTTTGCCATCAAGCGCTGCTGTAGCTGAAACCATCATTTCAGGAGCCGAAGACCCCATTGCTAAGATCGTCATACCGATAACTAGTGGTGAGATACCGAAGTTGCGAGCAAGAGCAGCGGCACCGTAAACCAGCTTATCTGCACTCCACACCAAAAAACCTAGACCGATAATAAGAAACGCAATCGCTTCAAGCATGATGATTCCTAAAAAATTAATAAAAACGGAGAATTAACCGCTAATTTTGACCTGTTGCTAGATAAAAGGGAAGTCACTCGGCAAATTAATTACCAGTTAGCTGGCAAGAAAGAGAGCTCAATAGATAATTTTCTAATGCTTTCAAATCCCTGCATAGATTCCTGTTTAATATGAATTAATTGAACAGTGCTTTTAATTCTAAAGTAGACTCATTATTATTGCAGCCATAATTGGCGTTTTTTAAAGCAAGGAAACAACAAAAATATGTTGAACACTGAGCTTGTGAAAGTTAAGAACCTCAGCTTCTCACGCGGTGAGCGGGTTATTTTTGATGACATTAGTTTAGAGGTACCTCAAGGCAAAATAACCGCAATCATGGGGCCGTCTGGGATTGGTAAAACAACCTTGCTGCGTTTGATTGGTGGACAATTACTGCCAGATGAAGGCGAAGTTTGGTTTGATGGCGACAATATCCCTGCACTATCACGTCGAAAGCTATATCAAGCACGTAAGAAAATGAGCATGTTATTCCAATCTGGTGCGCTTTTTACGGATCTCAATGTGTTTGATAATGTGGCGTTTCCGCTGCGAGAGCACACTGAACTTAATGAAAAATTCATTCGTACCATCGTATTACTTAAGCTTGAAGCGGTAGGCTTACGAGGTGCGGCGCAATTAATGCCAAGTGAGTTGTCCGGTGGTATGGCGAGACGAGCGGCGTTGGCTCGTGCGATCGCATTGGATCCAGAGCTTATCATGTATGATGAACCGTTTGTTGGCCAAGACCCAATTACTATGGGTGTATTGGTCGAGCTGATTCGTAATCTTAATCAAGCTTTGGATTTAACCTCTATTATCGTTTCTCACGATGTGCCTGAGGTAATGAGTATTGCTGATTGGGTTTACTTAATGGCTGATGGAAAAGTTATTGCATCTGGTTCACCTGACGATCTGTACAGCAACAGTGATCCTCGAGTGCAACAATTTTTGCAAGGTGAAGCAGATGGCCCTGTGCCATTTAGATTCCCAGCAAAGAGCCTAGAAAAGGATTTGTTTTAATATGATTGTTAAAACTATTGTGGGTGTCGGTAAGCGCACACTTGCGGTCTGTGAGTCATTTGGTCGAGCAAGCCTAATGTTATTTGGGGCTTTATTTGGCATTCCGAGACTAAAAAATTTCCCTTTATTAGTTAAACAACTTTATAGCGTTGGCGTTCAGTCATTGGCTATCATCTTAGTTTCGGGTCTGTTTATTGGCATGGTGCTTAGCCTGCAAGGTTATGTGGTGTTAATCGACTACGGAGCTGAGGGTAACCTTGGTCAAATGGTCGCGCTTTCATTGTTACGTGAGTTGGGCCCAGTGGTGACAGCGCTACTATTTGCAGGCCGCGCAGGTTCAGCGTTAACGGCTGAAATCGGCTTGATGAAAGCAACGGAACAGATCTCTAGCCTAGAAATGATGGCTGTAGATCCTATTAAACGCATTATTGCGCCACGTCTTTGGGCTGGTCTTATCTCAATGCCACTGCTCGCTATGATCTTCATGGCGGTCGGGATTTGGGGGGCTCAGTTAGTTGGTGTTGATTGGAAAGGGATTGACCACGGTAGCTTCTGGTCTGCCATGCAGTCTTCAGTTGAGCTTGGCCGAGATATTGGTAACAGCATGATCAAATGCATGGTCTTCGCTATCACAGTCACTTGGATCGCACTTTTTAATGGTTATGATGCAGTACCGACTTCAGAAGGTATTAGTCAGGCAACTACACGCACTGTAGTGCACTCTTCTCTGGCGGTACTAGGGCTAGATTTTGTTCTTACCGCATTGATGTTTGGGAATTAATCATGCAACAAACTCGAAAATTAGAATTATGGGTCGGCACCTTTGTTATTGCCGGAATTTGCGCAATCTTAATCATGATCTTTCAAGTCGCTGACGTAAAAGGCATTGGTTCGAACCATACTTACAATCTAAAAGCGACCTTTGACAACATTGGTAGCCTAAAAGTTCGTTCTCCAGTGAAGGTGGGTGGCGTCGTTGTTGGTCGAGTTAAAAGCATTGAGCTTGATACCGAGAGCTACCTTCCTGTCGTTGAATTATCTATTGATGGGAAGTACTCACAATTTCCAGATACCTCTAGTGCGCAAATCTTAACGTCTGGATTAATCGGTGAGCAGTACATCAGCTTGGTTCCGGGTTTCATTTTTGACGATGAAGAAATGTTGGTTGATGGTGATTCTATCGAAGACACCAAATCGGCATTAGTATTAGAAGATTTGATTGGACAAGTGCTGTATAGCGTTGGTGGCTCTGATGATAGCGAAGCTAAGGAGTAGGCACATGTTAAAGACAAATAAATTATTGAAGAATAATAACTTTTTGAAGATATGGTTTCTGACAGCCGTCGCTTTTCTGATGTCGGCTCAAGCTATTGCTGCAGAAGCGATTGATCGTACTCAGCCGTACCAGATGATGACTCAAGTAGCAGAAGTTGCATTTGATCGTTTGAAGAGTGAACAAGACAACATCCACCAAGACCCAGAATTATTGAAGGTCATTGTGGAAGAAGAGTTGATGCCTTATGTGAACGCACAATATGCAGCACTTAAGTTACTTGGACCGAACTTGAAAGGCGCGGATAGAAAAGACGTGGGCGTGTTTATCGATTCCTTCCGTAAATACCTGGTTTCTTCTTATGCCCAAGTGCTGACTCAATACACAGATCAGACGATTGAATTTGGTCCAGAACCAAAAATCAAAGCGGATAGCCGTATTACCAGTATCAAGGTCGATATCATCGATACGCCGCGACCAAACATCAAGCTTGAATTTAAGCTTCGCAAAGACAAAAAGTCTGGCGAGTGGAAAGCATTTGATATGGTTGCCGAAGGGATTAGCCTGTTGTCGAGCAAGCAATCGGAGTGGAATACTAAGATTCGTCAAGAAGGCATCTTACAAGTTGCTGACGAACTAGAGAAATTAGCCGCACAACCGATTCGTTTTGAGAGTAACAAATAATGAGCCATTCTCAATGGCAAGCACTAAGCTCTAAAGAATATCAGCTGCTCGGTGATATTGACCGAGACAGTGTCCCTGCAATCTGGCGTATATTGGAAAAGTGGCAAACAACGGAATCGAGCGTTGAAATTGACCTTAGCCATATAAATCGAGTCGATTCAGCAGGAATGGTGATGCTAATTCACTTATTAGAGCATGCAAAAAATCAAAACTGTCATATAATGCTCAGTTTCGTGCCAGAACAATTGAGAACGTTGTTCCAATTGAGCAATATCCAGCCAATGATGGCAGAACACATAAAAAATTAGGCAGGAGCTATTTGTGGACAGCACAAAAGTACAAGAATTATTAGCAGAAGCACTGAACCTTCAGGAAATTTTCGTGAAAGGTGAAGGCAGTCATTACGAAGTTGTTGCGGTTGATCCATGTTTTGACGGCATGAATCGAGTTAAGAAGCAGCAACTAATCTACGGTCCACTAATGGAATACATTCAACGCAATGATATCCATGCTCTTTCTATTAAGGCTTTCACGCCGGAAGAGTGGGAACGTGATAAGAAACTGATGTCACTTTAAGGTTTATGATGGAAAAGTTTCGAGTTATTGGATCGGATAAGCCGCTAAGCGGTGAAGTGACGATCTCAGGCGCAAAAAATGCAGCGCTACCAATCTTATTTGCTTCAATTCTTGCTGAAGAGCCAGTGGAAGTGAGTAATGTTCCTCACCTACGTGACATCGATACTACGATGGAATTGCTTAAGCGTTTAGGCGCAAAAGTATCACGTAACGGTAGTGTTCATGTTGATGGCAGCGAAATTAATGAATTTTGTGCGCCTTACGATTTAGTGAAAACAATGCGTGCTTCTATCTGGGCTTTAGGTCCTCTAGTGGCTCGTTTTGGTGAAGGTCAAGTGTCACTTCCAGGCGGTTGTGCAATTGGCGCTCGACCTGTTGATTTGCATATCCATGGCCTAGAGCAACTAGGTGCGACCATTAAGTTGGAAGATGGTTATGTGAAAGCAAGTGTTGATGGCCGTCTGAAAGGCGCGCACATCGTGATGGATAAAGTAAGTGTGGGTGCCACCATTACTATCATGTGTGCAGCAACGCTAGCGGAAGGAACAACAGTACTCGATAACTCAGCGCGTGAGCCTGAGATTGTTGATACGGCTGACTTCCTAAACAAACTAGGTGCTAAGATCTCTGGCGCAGGTACAGATACGATTACTATCGAAGGCGTTGAACGTCTTGGTGGTGGTCAACACTCTGTAGTTGCTGACCGTATTGAAACAGGTACTTTCTTGGTTGCTGCTGCTGTTTCTGGCGGTAAAGTGGTTTGTCGCAACACCAACGCTCATCTTCTTGAAGCTGCCTTAGCGAAGCTTGAAGAAGCGGGTGCGAAGGTTGAAACGGGAGAAGACTGGATCAGCCTTGATATGACGGGTCGTGAACTGAAAGCGGTGAAAATCGTAACAGCACCTCACCCTGGTTTCCCGACCGACATGCAAGCACAGTTTACTCTGCTTAACATGATGGCGAAGGGCAGTGGTGTTATCACTGAGACTATCTTTGAAAACCGCTTTATGCACATTCCTGAGTTACAGCGAATGGGTGCAAAAGCGGAAATCGAAGGCAACACGGCTATCTGTGGTGAAACGGAAAAACTGAGCGGCGCTCAAGTAATGGCAACGGACCTTCGCGCATCTGCGAGCCTTGTTATCGCTGGCTGTATAGCTCAAGGCGAAACTATCGTTGACCGTATTTATCACATCGATCGTGGCTACGATAAGATTGAAGATAAACTGTCAGCCTTAGGCGCAAACATTACACGATTTAGTGAGTCGAACTAACCTAGGTTAGTGGGTTCATGAATTAGTAAGATGAAAACATAAAAGTCGGAACCTTGGTTTCGGCTTTTTTATAGTTGTATTTGCCGCAAGTAAATCTATTGCTCATTTTTGCATGAATAGATGAATTAACTTGGCGGTCGGTGAGGAACAAAATGATAGCAATATTACGTATTTTCGCAGTGGCGATATTTGCGATTCTTATGTTTGTATTTGGTTGTGGCTACTGTTTATTAAGTCCACGTAACCCGAAACACGTATTTACCTTTGGCCGTTATTTCGGTCGCATGTCGAAGATCTTCGGCATGAAGCTAGAGCTTCGTATTCCAGAGGATGCCTACTCTCGCGGCCAACATGTTTATGTGGCGAACCACCAAAATAGCTGGGATCTATTCACGATTTCATCAGCGGTAACGCCTAAAGTGGTGACGGTTGGTAAGAAAAGTCTAGTATGGATGCCTCTATTTGGTCAGCTTTACTGGTTGACGGGTAACATCCTCATTGACCGTGCTAACCGCAGTAAAGCGGTAGGTACGATTGATCAGGTCGTGACTAGTCTAAAAGAGAGTGATGTTTCAGTTTGGATGTTCCCTGAGGGCACTCGTTCTCGTGGTCGTGGTCTGCTGCCATTCAAAACAGGTGCATTCCATGCTGCGATTGGTGCTGGCTTACCAATCATCCCTATTGTGTGCAGCTCAACAGGTGGCGTGAAGCTAAACCGTTGGAACAATGGTCACGTGATTGTTGAAATGTTGCCACCAATCAGCACTGAAGGCTACGACAAGTCTAATGTTCGTGAACTGGCTAACCTAGCTCGTGAGCAGATGGCCGCTAAGTTGGAAGAGCTTGATAAAGAAGTGGTTGAGCTCAACAAGAAGTAATTGAGCAAAACGCTGAATAATAAAAAAGGTTGCCAAATGGGCAACCTTTTTTGTATCTGATAAACACTCAGCTTTATGCTCAGACGCTTACTATAGATTTAGGTACTAAAGACTATTTGCGAACTGCAATAGCTTCGATCTCGATACCTACATCTTTTGGTAGACGAGCTACTTCAACACATGAGCGTGCAGGGTAGTTTGCAACGCCGTGCTCATCGAAGAACTTACCGTAAACTTCGTTTACTGTGCCGAAGTCGTTTAGGTCTTTGACGAATACTGTTAGCTTTACGATGTCTTTTACAGTTAGGCCTGAAGCTTCTACAACCGCTTTAACGTTGTCTAGAGATTGGCGAGCTTGCTCTGCGATATCAGCAGATACTTCACCAGTTGCTGGGTTTACTGGGATTTGACCAGAAGTCAGTACCATGTTGCCAAGGTCAACGCCTTGTACGTATGGGCCGATTGCAGCTGGAGCAGATTCTGTGTGAAGTACTTTAGTCATTGGTTTATTCCATCAGTTATTAGATAAAAATCAATTTTCAGTGTGCCTTCAAATTTTGGATAGGTAAAGAGCAAAATACCCCGCATAGGCGAGGTATTTGATAGTTTTTACATTCGGTCAGTGTTGCCGTATGGCGTTATCTTTCTGTCACGATCTCGCGAGAGAATACTTTTTCGCAATACTTACACTTTAATCGAATATCTTCTTTCTTTTCAAAGATCTTAAAGCTGCTTTCAACCGGTTCATTGTGAGTAATACAGTTGGTATTTGGACACTCGAAAACGTCGTTGATTTGCTCAGGAAGTTCTAGGGGGAGCTTCTTAACTACTTCGTAATCTTCGATTTGGTTCACTGTTGCATGAGGTGCGTAAAGAGCCAGCTTGCTCGCCTGTTCTTCGGTGATAAACACATTCTCAATCTTGAGTAGGTCTTTCCCGCCTAGTGCAGAAGACGGCAGATTTAGGCCAATGGTCACGCGCTGGTGAGAGTTGTGCATGTCGAACAGTTTTAGCACCTTGATCCCGATGTTAGCTGGGATGTGGTCGATAACAGTACCGTTTCTGATTGCTTCAACTTTTAATTGAGTCTCTTTAGACATGATATCTTTCCTCTACAGCGTTTCGTTAAGAACAAGGGCTAGCAATGCTTCACGAGCGTAAACACCATTCTCTGCTTGCTGGAAGTAGTAAGCGTAAGGTGTTTTATCGACATCGACAGTAATTTCATCAACACGCGGAAGAGGGTGTAGCACCTTCAGATTATCACGTGCATTTTCTAACAGAGCAGCCGTTAGGATGTATGCTGACTTGATATGTGCGTATTCTGACTCATCGAAGCGCTCCTTTTGAACTCGAGTCATGTACAAAACATCAAGCTCAGGAATGACATCTTCCATGTCCGTCAATAGTTGGTACTTGATTCCCGCTTCATCAAGCTCTTCGCAAATGTAGTCTGGCATCGCTAGAGCTTCTGGAGCCACGAAGTAGAAACAGATGTTGTCGAACTTCGCTAGTGCTTGCGTCAACGAGTGAACCGTACGGCCGTACTTAAGGTCACCAACGAATGCAACGTTTAGGTTGTCGAGGCGACCTTGTGTCTCAGCGATAGAGAATAGGTCTAATAACGTTTGTGTTGGGTGTTGGTTTGCGCCGTCACCTGCGTTAATAACAGGTACACCGTTTGAGAACTCAGAAGCCAGACGCGCTGCGCCTTCTTGAGGGTGACGCATCACGTAAGCATCAACGTATGAAGAGATAACCTGTACCGAGTCCACTAACGTTTCGCCTTTCTTTGCCAAAGAAGTGTTACCACCACTGTCGAAACCAATCACATCACCACCGATGCGTTGAATCGCAGTTTCAAAAGAGAGACGAGTTCGCGTAGAAGGTTCGAAGAAGCAACTGGCAACCACTTTGTTCTTGATGAGTTCTGGGTTTGGTTCAGCCTTTAGCTGACCTGCCGTTTGAACAATTAATTCTAGCTCTTCACGAGAAAGCTCTGGAATTGAGATGATGTGCTTTTGATAGAGCGAATTCGCCATGATCTTCTTCCCCACAATAATGTATTGGCCATAAAAAAGCCCCCCATAATGGGAGGCTTTAAAAAAGTGCTGAAAAGCAGAATAGACGGCCTGGTAAGCATCTTAGCTTACGAGCAATATTTGGTGTTTCCACAATATTATTATGTGTTATCACAATATTGGTTGGCGTCATTTTCACTACTCTCAGACAAATTGCTGAGAATTATACGCTTTCAATTTGTGATCGCAAGCGATTACATCAAGCTTTGTTTACTTTCAATATTCGCTATTGGCCCAGTGTCGCAACCATTACCGCTTTGATGGTGTGCATGCGATTCTCTGCTTCATCAAACACAATTGAGTAATCCGATTCAAAGACTTCGTCAGTGACTTCTAAACCGTTCATTCCATACTTGTCTGCGACTTGCTGGCCGATTACGGTTTCATTGTTGTGGAAAGCAGGTAAGCAGTGCATGAATTTCACTTGAGGGTTCCCCGTCAGCTTAATAACATCCATATTCACTTGGTAAGGCGTCATAACAGCAACACGTTCGTCCCAAGCTTCTGGCGCCTCGCCCATCGAAACCCAAACATCGGTGTAAAGGAAATCACAGCCTTTTACGCCTTCAGCAACGTCTTCTGTCAGCGTGATTTTGGCTCCTGTACTTTGCGCGATAGCTTGGCACCCTTCAACGAGCTGCTCTTCCGGCCAAAAAGCTTTTGGAGCGACAAGGCGAATATCCATGCCCATCTTCGCCGCACCGACTAACAGAGAGTTACCCATGTTATTGCGTGCATCGCCAAGATAAGCAAAGCTTATTTGGTGCAGATGTTTTCCGCGGCCATGCTCAAGCATAGTGAGGAAATCAGCCAAAATCTGAGTAGGGTGGAACTCATCGGTTAAGCCATTCCAAACAGGCACGCCCGCATAAGCGCCTAGGTCTTCAACAATACTCTGGCCAAAACCACGATATTCGATGCCATCGTACATACGTCCCAATACACGAGCCGTATCTTTCATTGATTCTTTTTGACCAATCTGAGAACCAGAAGGGCCAAGGTAAGAGACTTGAGCACCTTGATCAAAGGCGGCTACTTCAAAAGCACATCGAGTTCGAGTTGATGCTTTTTCAAAGATCAAAGCGATGTTTTTACCGTTAAGCTTTTTCTGCTCTGTTCCTGCATACTTAGCTTTTTTTAGATCAGCAGACAGATCGAGTAAAAACTGAATCTCTTTAGGAGTAAAGTCGAGAAGTTTTAGAAAGTTACGATTGCGAAGATTAAAGGCCATCTCTCGCTCCTTGCGAATATAGAATCAATGAAGAACTCAGTTAAACATAAAAATGCTATATTTGTGAATATTTATTTTATTTATTTAATAAAAAAGGCCAGTAAATGAATACTGGCCTAGATAAGTTATTGAGTCCGTTTAACTGAGCTCTTTGACTTAGATACCATCTCTTTCGATAGGGCAGCTCATACAGCGTGCGCCGCCACGACCACGGCCTAGCTCGTTGCCAGGAATCGTTAGAACTTCGATACCCGCCTTGTCGTATTTCTCATTGGTGTAAACATTACGCTCATAACCGATCACTGTACCTGGCTTCACCGTCAGCACGTTGTTAGCGTCATTCCACTGTTCACGCTCAGCTTCGTAGTTGTCACCGCCGGTAGTGATGATCTTCAGTTGATCAAGGCCTAGTGCGCCTTCAATCGCTGAGAGGTAGTTTTCAGCTTTTTCGACACGCATTTCGCCATTTTCTTTAGGTGTTAGGCGCCAAGTGTCTAGATCTTTGCGAACAATCTCTGGGTAGACAGAGAAAGTGTCGATATCCATGTGTGTCATCACCGTATCAAGGTGCATACAAGAGCGGTGTTTTGGTAAATCGATAGCAATCACTTCGGTTGCTTGGCCTGATCTGAATAGACTAGCCGCTAGGTTTTCGACACCTTGTGGTTTCGTACGCTCAGAGATGCCAACCAGTACCGCACCTTTACCAATAACCAATACGTCACCGCCTTCAATATTAGCGTTGTCGTAGTGCAGATCTTCATCACCAAAGTACTTAATGAAGTCTTGACCGGCAAACACTGGGTGCCAGCGATAGATAGCACGTAAGTGGTTTGTTTCGCGTTGACGAGCCGGTTTCATCATTGGGTTTAGCGACACACCGCCGTAAACCCAGCATGAGGTATCTCGCGTAAATAGGTGGTTCGGCAGTGGCTCGATAACGAAATCGAGTGGTCGATGCATTTTAGGCAGCATCGATGATGATTTGATAGGAAGCTCAGAGTAGGCCAAGCCACCGAGTAAGATCGTTGCTAGGTGTTCATTATCCATTTGAGCAAGGTAGTTTCTTAAGTCACGGGCAAAAGTCGGCCCATAACGGAAATCTGAGATTTGAGTATTCAGCAACCATTCACGAGCCTGAGATACGGCAAGCGTCTCTACGAGCAGGTCATGAAGCAATAGCACTTCTACGTCTTGACTGCGCAGCGTTTCTGCAAAGGCGTCATGTTCTTCACCTGCGGCTTCAACGGCAAGTACATCATCAAATAGAAGATCATGGCAGTTTGAAGGGGTGAGGTGGGTGAGTGCTCTTTCAGGTCTATTTAGGAGAACTCGTCTCAATTGACCGACTTCGGAGCCAACGTACAGCTTACTCATTTTGCATCCTTACTATTAATCCAGCGTCTATTTATGACAAGCTTGTCCGTAATATGCAAGTTTTGCAGATTGAGTTAATACAAGGTATTTTTCTGATTATTGGTCATAAAATCTAAAATTCTTAACTTTATACAGATTAAACTCCAATTAACTGGCTATCGAACGGAACAACGTTTTTGAGGATCTATGCTCAACTCATGGCTTGTTAGAATTGAATTTTGCTTATTAATCGTGATTTTTTATTCACTATTATGCACTTTTTGATAACAAGCTGAGGATTTATGCACCCCAAAAGCGGTTTAGCGTATGCACCTAACGTGACTAATCACGCAAGTTTTATTCAATAAGTCCTAAAGTGTCCATAAAAACGAAATGCTAAAATACACGTCAGTTAATAAAATGTTGAAAATTTGTTTCTGTGATTTTGATTTCACTTTTGAATTGATATTGGCTCAGCGATCTCGTGATAAACTTACCTTTCTAGGACTGATCTGGGTGGCTTTTCTGGACGATCCGTGCCATATTTCGTGGCAATCAAATTTGATCTTTTCATAGTCAACACTCTGGAGCAGACACATGTCTCACGAAGATGAATATCTATCAGTAGCGGAATTAATTGAATTTCAAAAGGAAGAGACTCGCGACATCATTACAGCATTAATTGAAGATGGTAGCGATCCTGAAGCTCTATACGATATCGAGCATCACCTATTTGCTGAAGATTTCGATGTGCTTGAAAAAGCGGTTGTTGAAGCATTCAAAATGGGTTTTGAAGTGCTTGAAGCTGAAGAGACAGAAGACGAAGATGGCAATAAGCTGCTTTGTTGTGATGCAACGATGCAATGTACTCTGAATGCAGAAGCGATCGATGAGCAAGTTGAGAAGCTTGTGAACCTTGCTGAGAAGTTTGACATTATCTACGACGGTTGGGGCACTTACTACGAAGGTGAAGATGCTATCTACCCAGACGAAGATGATGAAGGCGAAGAGTAATTATTTCCCAATTTTAAAAAATGCCAGCCTCGAGCTGGCATTTTTTTACCCTCAGAAAAATAAATGTCTTTATATGCATTCATTCATTATAATGCGGTCAAAATTGATCTAGCTCAAGGAATGATATGCGGTTGCTTCTCGATGGTCTTTGGCAAATTTCGCCACTGACGGATCTCTCTATCCCACAAGATGACATCACTTTTCCGGCTCCGTTAAGCTCAAAGCTCCCTGATAGCTTGAGTGAAAACGAAATTGCAGAGCAAGAGTGGCATCTGATGCACGACATCGAAGTGGATGACGCCATGTTGGCGTGCCCACTTGTTGAGTTAGTGATGGCTGGGGTTGATTACTTTGCTGAAGTTCGACTTAATGGTGTGGCTGTGTTTGATTGTGATGGTAGCCAAGCTGAATACCGTAAAGATATCCGTCCTTATATGCAGTCCGGCCGAAACCGTTTTGAGATCCTTTTCCTTGAAGAAGAAGAGAGCCTGTTGCTTGAAGAGGATATGGATGATTCTCTATCTTCACAGGTTGTCGCTAAATCGGATTCTCGTATCGGAATCTGGCAAGCGCCATACCTGCAGTTCGTTCGAAACGTCAAACTAGAGCAAGTTGTCACAGAGCAGATCTGGCACCATGGCGGTGGCTGTGAGTTCAAAGTAGATGTTATCTATCAAACGCTAAAGCCAGGGTTAATATCGGCATCCATCAAGTTTAATGGCATGACACTCGTAATGCCGATAGATGTGCGCGCAGAACATACCGGCGTTGTGTTTCAGGTGGAAGCTCCTATGGTATTTAACCTTGAGAAGCCCAACCCTAAGCATCTATACCAATTAGAAGTGGTACTTGATGGGCAAGAAGAGAGCTCTTTTGTTGCCTTGAACCCAACTTCTTGCGTCAGTAACTTTCTACGCTAACTTCGTATATTTTAGCACTATCTTCTCTCGCTATAGCGGCACATTCTGCTTATAACGACTTGGCCATGACAACCTCACAAGCGTCGTGGCCTGTTTCTCCCCAAGCTGAGTCAAGATGCTCAAACCCAAGCTTCTCATAGAGTTTGACCGCAGCACCTAAGCACTCCGTCGTTTCTAAATACATGTGTTGATACCCAAGTTGTTTTGCTTGCTTTAAGCTCAAAGCAACAATTCGCTTGGCTAGGCCATGCCCTCGAGTTTGCGGTAAGAAGTACATTTTTTGTAGCTCACACACATTGGGTTTACCTGCTAGAGGGGCAAAGCCACCGCCTCCGACGATTTTTCCGTTGTGTTCGATAATCCAATACATTGCATTTGCTTGGCTGTAGACAGAGTACATATCATCGAGTGTTGGATCGGCCACGCCATAGCCTTTATCTTCTGTGAGCCCATGCTCAGCCGAAACTTGGCGAATGACTTGTGCGATGCTTGGGTTGTCTTGCGGTGTAATGGATCTAAGGGTGAACTCAGCAATTTTTTCCATGATCTGCCTATGAAAGGGTCACTAATATGTGACCCAATATATGGTGACTAAGCATGTTGGTGCAAACAGAATTGTTGCTGTGCCATTTGGTCACCTGATTTACGTAACCAGACTTTCTCATGGAAGTAGTAAGCAACTGTATTCAAAGTTGGCTCTAGCAAAGCCATCACACCGCCAATGAAGGCATCGCCAGTCAACAAGTAGACAACGGTAAAGGCAACACTAAAGTGGATGGTAGCAAAGCTTGCTGTTTTTAATTTGGTCATCCACTGACGAGCTTTAAGAGCAGGAACCTGAGCCCACGCCTTTTCATGAAAATAGAAGGCAACAGTATTCACTGAGGGCTCAATCATAGCGATTAAGCTACCAATTAAGATGTCGCCTGTTAGTACATAAGCGACACTAAATGCGATAGTAAAATGTAATGCAGCAAAGGTTAGTGTCTTTTTCATGATAATTACTCAATCGTTGTGTTGTTTCGATAGACCTATTATTGAGAATTATTATCATTAAGTATAATGGGAAGTAGAGATTAATTTGATAGATGAAACCTATCAATAATTGAGGCTAGAGTGAGAAGCATAGTAGTCAGAGGTATAAAAAAAGGCTGGTCACGAAGACCAACCTTTCTATTTAGAGCGAGAAGTTCGAAGCCTCTCGTTCACTCGGTTTTAAAGCGCAGCGATTGTCGCTTTTTGCTCTTCAAGCTTAACAAGAGTCTCTTGATAGCCTTCAAGCTTTTCACGCTCTTTCGCGATAACCGCTTCTGGCGCTTTAGCAACGAAACCTTCGTTACCTAGCTTACCTTCGATACGCTTAATCTCGCCGTGAGTCTTCGCTACTTCTTTATCTAGACGAGCAAGCTCAGCATCTTTGTCGATAAGACCCGCCATTGGAATCATCAGCTCAGATTTGCCAACCAGTTTAGTTGCACAAGCCGGAGTCTCTTCTCCGTCTGCTAGAACTTTAATATCGTCTAGTTTAGCTAGAGAGTTAAGAACGATCTTGTTCGCTTCGATACGAGCTGCATCTTTCTCATCAGCCACTTTGATCATTACTTCTAAGCCTTGGCTTGGTGCAATGTCGTATTCCGCACGTAGGTTACGGATAGCTGTGATGAAAGTCTTAACCCATTCGATGTCTTCTACGATCTCAGCATTGAAGTTATCTTCGTTAAACTGAGGAAGCGCTTGAGTCATAATTGTCTCGCCTTCAACGCCGTCTACTAGCGGCTTAACGCTCTGCCAGATAGATTCAGTGATGTAAGGAAGAACTGGGTGAGCAAGACGCAGAGTCTTCTCTAGAACCGTGATAAGCGTGTAACGAGTTGCTTGTTGTTGAGCTTCAGTACCTTTCCAAAGAACAGGCTTAGTTAGCTCTAGGTACCAGTCACAGAATTGGTTCCAGATGAATTCGTAAAGCGTGTTTGCTGCCATGTCTAGACGGTAGTTGTCTAGGTGAGCATTAAACTCTTTCGCTGCAACTTCAAACTGAGATTCAATCCACTTGTCTGCTAGAGATAATTCCATGTTTGCACGGTCTTCAACAGACAGTGACATGCCACAATCGTGCTCTTCTGTATTCATCAGTACGTAACGGCTTGCGTTCCATAGCTTGTTACAGAAGTTACGGTAACCTTCAAGACGCTTCATGTCCCAGTTGATGTCACGGCCAGTTGAAGCCATAGCAGCAAGAGTGAAACGCAGTGCGTCAGTACCGTATGGTTCGATACCGTTTTCGAAAGTTTTACGTGTTGCTTTTTCGATCTTAGCAGCCAGTTTAGGTTGCATCATGTTGCCACAACGCTTCTCTACTAGCTCTTCAAGGCCGATGCCGTCAATCATGTCGATTGGGTCAAGTACGTTACCTTTCGACTTCGACATCTTGTCGCCGTTTTCATCACGGATAAGACCCGTCATGTAAACCGTTTTGAAAGGTACTTGAGCCTTGCCATCTTCGTCTTTCACGAAGTGCATGGTCATCATGATCATACGAGCAACCCAGAAGAAGATAATATCAAAACCAGATACTAGTACTTCTGATGGGTGGAATGTTTTCATTGCTTCAGTATCTTCAGGCCAGCCTTGTGTGCCGAACGTCCAAAGTGCAGAAGAGAACCAGGTATCAAGAACGTCGTTGTCTTGCTTAAGAACAATTACCGGTGAAAGGTTGTTCTTTTCACGAACTTCTTCTTCAGTACGACCTACGTAAACTTTACCGTCGTTGTCGTACCATGCTGGGATACGGTGGCCCCACCAAAGTTGACGAGAGATACACCAGTCTTGCACGTCACGCATCCACGCGAAGTACATGTTTTCGTACTGCTTAGGTACGAATTGGATCTCACCATCTTCAACCGCTTTAACTGCTGGTTCTGCAAGAGGTGCTGTACGCACGTACCATTGGTCAGTCAGCATTGGTTCGATAACCACGCCACCACGGTCGCCGTAAGGGACTGTTAGGTCGTGATCTTTGATCTCTTCAAGTAGACCAAGTTCATCGAATTCAGCAACGATAGCTTTACGTGCAGCAAAACGCTCCATGCCTTGGTACTTAGCAGGGATATCTGTTGAGTAAACATCGCTTTCTTCGCCGTTGGTTGTGAATACTTCAGCAGCATCACGGATATCAGCGTTGAACGTTAGGATGTTGATCATTGGTAGGTTATTGCGCTTACCCACTTCGTAATCGTTAAAGTCGTGAGCCGGTGTGATCTTCACACAACCCGTGCCTTTTTCCATGTCTGCGTGCTCATCGCCTACGATAGGGATAAGACGGTTAACAACAGGAAGTAGGATTTCTTTACCGATAAGATCTTTGTAACGAGGATCTTCTGGGTTAACCGCTACGCCAGTATCACCAAGCATGGTTTCTGGACGAGTAGTCGCAACAACGATGTAGTCTTTACCATCAGCCGTTTTAACACCGTTCGCGAGCGGGTAGCGGAAGTGCCACATGAAACCTTTTTTGTCTTTGTTTTCAACTTCAAGATCTGAAATTGCAGTGTGCAGTTTAGGATCCCAGTTTACTAGACGCTTACCACGGTAGATTAGGTCTTCTTCGTATAGACGAACAAACACTTCTTGAGTCGCAGCCGATAGGCCGTCATCCATAGTGAATCGCTCACGATCCCAATCTACAGATGCACCAAGGCGACGAAGCTGTTGAGTGATAGTACCACCTGACTCGCCTTTCCATTCCCAGATCTTGTCGATGAAAGCTTCACGGCCGTAGTCGTGTTTTGTTTTGCCTTCTTCAGCAGCAATCTTACGCTCTACAACCATCTGAGTTGCGATACCAGCGTGGTCAGTACCCACTTGCCAAAGGGTATTTTTGCCTTTCATACGTTGAGCTCGGATAAGCGTATCCATGATCGTATCTTGGAACGCGTGACCCATGTGTAGGCTGCCAGTGACGTTCGGTGGCGGGATCATGATGCTGTAAGCTTCTTTTGATGTGTCACCGTGTGGCTTAAAGTAGCCTTTCTCTTCCCAAGTCTTATACAGAGCTTGTTCGATTGATGTTGGGTTGTATGTCTTTTCCATAGTGCTCTTAAACGGATACTGTGAATGGTTAATCGTGGTCAAACTTCATAAGTGAAGCTTCTTGAATCTAAATCCAAAGATAGCTTTAACTATGAGGTTTGACTATGGATGTTGAATCTCGATAGTTTGTAGCTGATATCCAGCCTGACGGTAAATTTTATACCTTTCTCGAGCGAGTTGCTTAGCTTTTTCTTCGCAAGGGACGAAGTCTATCACCTGAGCAAAGGCGTTCGCAAAGGTTGTATGATTATCGGCCAGATTAATTACTAGCTGACGATTCCAATTATGTTTTACGCCTTGATAGCCAATTTCGATGTTGGTTGAATACTTCGGGCCTTCGCCAACCAAGTTGTGCGCTATAAACTCACTGGGTTCGACTTGCCAGAAAACTTCAGCAATACACTCGGCATGTTCTTTGTCATTACAGTTGAGATAAAGTTTAGCGCCTTGTTTCGCAAAGTGCTGAGCAAGAAACAGCACATAGTGAGCAAAACCATCTTCGCTGGCTTGCGGGCTGTCTGAAGGCACAATGTAAAATGTAGCAGTCTGCATACTTAATACTCGAACTGAAAATCGTGGATATCAATGTTACTTGGTTAACAGGGTCTAACAAATAGCGCTTATTAAAAAAGGGCCCGTAGGCCCTTTTTATTATTTTGAAGATTGCTCTTCAGTCTCTTGGCCGCTGCGGTTCAATAAGAATTGGACTAGCATTGAGACAGGACGACCTGTCGAGCCTTTCGCTGCGCCTGACTTCCAAGCTGTACCAGCACTATCGATGTGTGCCCAGTGGTACTTCTTAGTAAATTTAGATAGGAAGCAACCAGCAGTAATTGTGCCGCCAGGACGACCACCGATGTTCGCCATATCAGCGAACGGGCTGTTTAGTTGCTCATGGTACTCGTCTGCCATAGGTAGACGCCATGCTCGGTCACTTGCTTGCTCAGAAGCATTAACAAGTTCGTGAGAAAGCGGGTTGTGGTTCGATAGAACGCCACTGATGTGGTGACCTAGAGCGATAACACATGCGCCAGTTAGCGTAGCAACATCGACAACACAATCTGGTTCAAAACGCTCAACGTAAGTTAGAGCGTCACATAGAACCAAGCGACCTTCAGCATCAGTGTTTAATACTTCAACCGTTTGACCTGACATTGTCGTTAGGATATCACCTGGACGGTAAGCATTGCTGCCAGGCATGTTTTCACAACCGGCTAGGATACCAACCACGTTAATTGGTAGGTTCAATTTAGCCAATGCTTTCATTGTACCGAATACAGACGCAGCACCACACATGTCGTACTTCATCTCATCCATACCTTCACCAGGCTTAAGTGAGATACCGCCTGAATCAAAAGTCAGACCTTTACCTACCAGTACAATCGGTTTCGCATCTGGATCCGGAGCGCCTTTGTATTCCATGATAGACATCATGGATTCATTTTTAGAACCTCGGCCAACCGCTAGGTATGATGTCATACCCAGTTTTTCCATCTCTTCTTCGCCAATGATCTTGGTCTTCACTGTCTCGTAATCGTCAGCTAAACGACGAGCTTGAGAAGCAAGGTACGCAGGGTTTGCGATGTTCGGTGGCATGTTGCCCAGATCTTTAGACGCTTTTACACCTGAAGCAATAGCAAGGCCGTGAGAAATTGCTTTCTCACCAAGGCTCAGTTCGCGACGTGTTGGTACGTTGAATACCAATTTACGTAGTGGGCGACGAGTTTCTGGTTTATTGCTCTTGAATTGGTCGAATGTGTAAAGACCATCTTTAGTCGCTTCTACCGCTTGGCGAACTTTCCAATAAGTATCGCGACCTTTAACGTGCAGTTCTGTAAGGAAACATACCGCTTCCATAGAACCAGTTTCGTTTAGTGTGCTGATGGTTTTTTGGATAATTTCTTTGTATTGACGCTCGCCTAGCTCACGTTCTTTACCACAGCCTACCAGTAGAACACGTTCCGAAAGTACACCAGGTACTTGATGCAGTAGTAGCATCTGGCCAGGTTTACCCTCTAGATCACCGCGACGAAGCAGTGAACTAATGTAGCCATCACTAATCTTATCTAATTGCTCGGCTACTGGAGAAAGGCGGCGCGGTTCGAATACACCGACAACGATACATGCGCTGCGTTGCTTCTCTGGGCTGCCACTTTTTACACTGAACTCCATGCGTACTCCTACATCCTGAAGACAAATCGAACTAAATGTTAGATAATGGGTTCTTACTTGTTGGATCCTATAATGGAACTAACCTTAAAGAAGAACGCTAACACTTAGCTAAAAATTTAAAAAAATAAAAGGTTCAACGGGAAATTATAGTGATTCAATCAAAAAAACAAGTTTTGTATAGGTAATTTGAGCGTGATTATTGTTAGATATTTGATCCGCGAGACAATCAAGAGCCAATTTGCGATCTTTTTTGTTCTCTTTCTCGTGTTTCTCAGCCAAAAATTCATCAGTGTTTTAGCGGACGCCTCTGATGGTGATATCCCTGCGAGTCTAATATTGTCGATTGTTGGCTTAAATATGCCAGCGATGGGCTTGTTGATGCTTCCACTCAGTATCTATATTGGTATTTTGCTCACTTTTGGACGCCTTTACGCTGAAAGTGAAATAGTAGTCATGAACGCCACCGGTATTGGTAATAAATTCCTGATCCAATCTGCACTTTACCTTGCTTTGATTACGGCGACAGTTGCTGCCTTTAACTCATTTTGGTTATCTCCTTGGTCACAAGACAAAGTTGAACAAATGTATGAAGAAGTGGCAGCGGAGAACAGCGTTGATTTATTACCGAAAGGCAAATTCGAAGGTACACCGGATGGTTCTTCTGTGGTGTTTATTGATGATATCGACGGTAATAAATTAGAAAATGTGTTCGTTGCTCAAATGCGCCCGCGCGATTCAGTACTTCCAAGTGTGATGTTCTCGAAGTCGGGAGATGTAAAAGAGCTCAGCGATGGTCGCCAGGTTATCGTGATGTACGATGGTACTCGCCATGAAGGTGTGCCTACACGTCTTGATTATATGGTGACACATTTTGAAGAGTACGAAGGTCTGATCGGTCAACGTGAAGTTGAGAAGAAAGGTCGAGATTGGGAAGCTATCCCTACAATTGATCTTATCGGCAACCCGAATAATAGCGCGAAAGCTGAATTACAATGGCGTATTTCTTTGGTACTTTGTATTCCATTGTTGACCATGCTTGTCGTGCCACTATCTGCGGTAAACCCTCGACAAGGTCGTTTTGCGAAAATCGGCCCAGCAATACTGATTTATCTCACCTATTTCTTAGCAATCAGTGCAACTAAGTCTTCAATCGAAGAGGGCAGTATTCCTGCGGTAATCGGCATGTGGCCAATTAATGCGTTATTGTTATTTGTCGCGATTGGTGCAAACTTTATGGATAGCGTGGCAGTAAGGCGTTTGAAAGAAAAATTCAAGAATAAGAGGTTGGCTTAAGCCGTGTTTAAGATTCTCGATTTATATATAGGCAGAACCATCATCGCAACGACGTCGCTGGTATTGGTGACGTTTGTTGGTCTCTCTGGGATTATCAAGTATGTAGAGCAGCTGAGAAAAGTTGGCCGTGGTACATACGATCTATTACAAGCATTGTATTTTGTTTTGTTAAGTATCCCTCGTGATATCGAAATGTTTTTCCCAATGGCTGCATTGCTTGGTGCTTTGATTGGATTAGGTATGCTTGCTGCGAGTTCTGAACTGGTAGTAATGCAGGCGGCAGGCTTCTCTAAGTTAGATATCGGCCTATCGGTACTTAAAACCGCTATTCCACTGATGATCGTGGTGACATTGCTTGGTCAATGGGGTGCGCCGCAAGCGCAGAAGATGGCTCGTGATTTAAGAACAATCTCTATTGCTGGTGGCAATATTATCTCGACGCAAAGTGGTGTCTGGGCTCGTGATGCTAATGACTTCATCTTCATTGTTAAAATCGATGATCAGAAGTTATATGGCATGAATATGTGGCGCTTTGATGAGAACAAGGCTCTAAAGACTGCTATTTACTCTGAGGAAGTGGATTACGTTGGAGATAACGTGTGGACTATGAAGAATGTAGAGATCACGTCTTTTGAAAACGAACTTCAAATTACCAAAGAAAGTTTACCAACTTATTCTTGGGAGACTTCTCTCGCTCCAGATAAGCTTGCGATAGTAACGGTTAAACCAGAAGAGTTGTCGTTAAGTGGATTGTATGATTATGTTTCTTACCTCAAAGCTTCAGAGCAAGATGCATCACGTTATGAACTGGCATTATGGAGAAAGATAACTCAGCCAATTTCGATCGCAGTTATGATGTTGATGGCACTGTCGTTTATCTTTGGTCCTCTGCGTAGTGTAACCATGGGCGCGAGAATACTGTCAGGTGTTATTGCTGGCTTTACCTTCTATATATCCAGTGAGTTCTTTGGCCCGGTGAGTTTGGTTTATCAAATACCGCCCGCCTTTGGCGCAATAGCCCCGAGCGTAGTGTTCCTTGGAATAGCCATCATGCTCTTGAGGCGAAAACTGTAACTAGAAAAAAGGAAGGCTAACGCCTTCCTTTTTTGATCTTAATTGGAGCTAACTTAAATCACGCTATCGTGCTTGTGGTAACACAACGACTTCGGTCTTTGCCCAGATATCGTGAAAGCCACGTTTTTGAGGATCGAATGGAACACACAAGTTTGCCAATCCAAAACCTGAAGTACCTAAGCGAATTAGCGCCTGAGTTACTGTGATAGCTGAGCCATCTTTGTTTTGAACGCGCAGCTTCCAAGCTCTCATACCGAGAGTTTGACCTGCTCTAGTCCAGAAAAATACAAAGAAATAGACCCAAACGGCCACCAAGTAAAAGGTGTATGCAGGGCTCCAAATCGGATGGTTGGTTAAGAAGTCACTA
Organism: Vibrio sp. T20; assembly: GCF_007858795.1. Lineage (NCBI taxonomy): Bacteria > Pseudomonadati > Pseudomonadota > Gammaproteobacteria > Vibrionales > Vibrionaceae > Vibrio > Vibrio sp. T20. The sequence continues at coordinate 2,836 of NZ_VFEB01000030.1, read as the reverse complement.
ACATCGGCATAACCGCTGTGGTTAAAAATGCCGAGAGCCATGAGCGCGTGCAGTAGAGCGACAATGACGCCAGCCGCCAGCATTTCAATAGCGATTACGATCAGAGCGTCATAGAACAAGGCACCAAATCGGCGCATGACTCCTGCTGGTGGCAGAGTGTTTGTTGATGTCATGTGTTATTACTTCTTTAAAAATTGAGGCGTCAGAATATAGTTTAAGGCTTAGCCTGAAAAGAGACATGACGCACAGCTTATGACTTAGTGGCGAAATTATCGGCAAACACACATGAATTCAAGTTTTTATACTTGCCACATCAGCTTGCATACGTATAATGCCAAACATCGAAAGGGCAATGCCCCAAGATAATGCCGGTATGGTGAAATTGGTATACACGACGGATTCAAAATCCGTTGCCTTCGGGCGTGGCGGTTCAAGTCCGCCTACCGGTACCATATTTAAATGACAAAGCCTCGACTCAAGTCGGGGCTTTGTTGTATCTGGAGAGCTGATAACGTTGCCTTCGCGGTGGCGACAAGAAGGCTTCTTTAATTAGACAGATCTTGATGTTTCATTCCTAAATCCCATAATTTCCCTTCGCTATTCGATCTGATAATGAATTAATCATCTTAAATCATGATGTTACCTGTCATTCTCTATTCTATTGTCTATGTTTAAAGGATTAACAGAGGAGAGAAATATGCTGACAGTAACCCCTTACTTATTTTTTGATGGTCGTTGTAGTGAAGCGTTGGATTTTTATCATAAGTGTTTTGGTGGTGTGGTTTTATCGAAACAACTTTTCAGTGATGCACCACAGGTAATAGAGGGAGCTCAACCTGATTGGGTTATGCATGCTGAGTTCGAAGCGTTTGGTATGAAGCTGATGATGTCTGATGGCGTTAAAGCCAAGGAGCTTGAAGGTAACAATCTCGCTCTATCTCTTGTGACTGAAGATACCGCGACTCAAGAACAAATCTTTGAAAAGCTAAAGAAGGGAGGGCGGATAATGACTCCACTCGCAGATACGTTTTGGGGGGCTCGATTTGGCAAAGTAGAAGATAAGTTTGGTATACGCTGGATGGTGCACTGTGATTCTTTAAGTTGAACCTGTGAAATTGGATAGTGAAATTGCTGCTTGGTTTTATTAGAATTATAAATAGAGATTAATCATCAATATTATATATAAAAATGGGCAGCATAAAGATTACCGTAGATCGAATTCAGCCCGGTCTGCATATACGACTCCCCGTAAAATGGAATGAACACCCATTTTTATTCAACAGCTTTAAAATCAAAGATGACGCTCAAGTAAAAGTAATTCGACATCTTGGGATTAAGCACGTCTATATAAACCTGAGCCAAAGTGATACCTCGCCTCTACCTGTTAATCACGTCGGTGAACAAGAAGTTGATATTGATTCACAGGTAAGCCTTGAAACGGAAAGAATGTGGAAAGATAAGCATGAGCGTATCGAAACCCTTAGCTCTTACCGTCGCAGGGTGAGTCATTGCGAGAGAGAGTTTGAACGTTCGCTTGCTCGAATGCGCTCTGTGATGACTAAGATCCGTAACAGACCTTTAGATGCGGTGGGGGAGGTTAAGGCTCTTGTTGATGATATCGTTGAAACCCTAGTGAGCGATGATAACGTTACCTTGCATCTTATGAATACTAAAGCGGATTTCGAAGACATTTACTTTCATACTTTAAATGTTTCGGTTGTTGCACTGATGGTAGGTAAGGCCAAAGGCTATAATACACAACAATTGAAAGAGCTCTCCTTCGCAGCACTGTTTCACGATGTAGGTAAAATCAAAATACCAGTCGCGATACTAAGAAAGCAAAGCGCCCTGACAATACCTGAAGAGAACTACCTGAAGCTTCATACGAAATATGGTGCGGATATTGTTGCAGGAATTGATGACTTTCCTGAAGGTGCTAAAAAGGTGATCGCTCAACATCATGAGAAGAATGATGGTTCTGGTTACCCCGAGGGCTTAAAAGAACACGAGATTGATGAATTTGCCAAGATAGTCTCTGTGGCTAATGCATTCGATAACCTTTGCCATGGTAAAACGCAATCTCAACAAATGATCCCGTATTTGGCGCTGTCTCACTTATATAAGAGCTGTAAACATCTATATAGCCAAGATAACTTGGGTCTGTTGGTTAAGTTCATGGGAGTGTACCCACCAGGAACCGTAGTACAGCTTTCAAATGATTCGATTGGGATTGTGATATCCGTTAACGCTAAGCATATGCTTTATCCAAATGTACTTATCTATGATCCTAGCGTGCCAAGAACTCAAGCCCCGATCATTGACCTCTTTATTAAAGAGATCAAAATCGTTAATGCCGTTCATCCAAGCAAGTTACCTGAACAAGTTCGAGAGTATCTAAACCCTAGGGCTCGTTTATCTTACTTTTTTGATAGTGGAGAGTAGTTATCCACAGGTTGTTGTGGGTAGTTTGTTCGAAACTTGGGGTGAAAATGGTATAAATAAGCCCTTGGTTGAAATGTCGTCGCTTAACCTCTTTTTTTAATAAAAAACGTATTTATTGCTTGCCAATATGAGCGGCATCTCTATAATGCCGCCTCACTGACACGGCAGACGCCACAAGGCTTCAGCGAAGAATGTTAGTAAGGCAACTAGCTTTAAGCGATGATTCGCTTCTACTTTTAGAAAGTAGGAATTAATTCCAAATAAGTGTTTGACACTGAGAATTAAATCGCTAGAATGGCCGCCTCTTCCGAAGTGATGTAAGTCACAACGAAGAGAAGCTCTTTAACAATTTAAACCTATCAATCTGTGTGGGCACTCGTTGATGAATATCACA
>NZ_VFEB01000149.1:0-357 GCF_007858795.1 Vibrio sp. T20 | reverse complement strand
CGATAATGTGCAGTGGCATACCGTCAATATGGATATGTTCACGCAATACATCACGTGTGGTGCCGGCAATATCGGTCACAATCGCAGATTCTTTGCCAGACAGCGCATTCAATAGGCTCGATTTACCGGCATTTGGGCGACCTGCAATCACGGCCTTCATGCCTTCACGCATGATCGCACCTTGATTGGCTTCTTGGCGTACGGCTTCGAGGTTGTCGATGATAGCCTGTAAGTCAGCACTTACTTTGCCGTCAGCAAGGAAATCGATTTCTTCTTCAGGGAAGTCGATCGCTGCTTCAACATAGATTCGCAGATGAATCAGTGAATCGACCAGCGTGTTAATGCGCTTAGAGAACT
>NZ_VFEB01000002.1:0-308 GCF_007858795.1 Vibrio sp. T20 | reverse complement strand
GGTTGCACTGATACTTATACTCGAACCATTTTGACCAGCTTCAGTCGCAAACTCTTCGCCTAATTCGGTCGGGTCTTGACCTTCCTCTAAAGCCGCAAAGATATTTGCGATGTCTTGTTCAAGTTCAACTTCGCTGCCGTCTTCAGGTGAAAATCGTTTTATTGATATCTGAGATTCATTTGGGGACTCAAGAATTACGTCCCCTGGTTGCAGAGACTCGCCATCTTGTAGGACTCGAATCGTACCATCGAGTGAGATAACAATGCGCTGACCAAGTGCAAGTAAACTAACCAAATTCAATACTGTCA
>NZ_VFEB01000227.1:0-263 GCF_007858795.1 Vibrio sp. T20 | reverse complement strand
TAGTTTAGCGAAGTAGTCGAAGTTTACTGGTACGTCGTTTTGACCAAGACCTTCATCAACAGCAGCTTGTAGGCTTGTTGCAGTACCTTGAGCAATTAGAGACTCAGTACCTAGCTCTTCACAAAGAGCAAGGAAGTAGCCAAGGTCTTTGTTTGCGTTTGCAACAGAGAAACCTAGCTTCTCTTCACCGTCTACAGCGTAGAACTTACAGAATTGCATAAACGGAGAGTTAGATGGACCTGCAGACATGATATCAAACAGTT
>NZ_VFEB01000064.1:0-324 GCF_007858795.1 Vibrio sp. T20 | reverse complement strand
GGATGAAAGGCGGCATTATATGTACTTCCGAAAGGATCCTAGAGGCAACTTCTTTAACTCAAAGGATGGCCGTGCTTCAGGTCAGCTAACATTGATTGAAGGTGGCGACGGTGGTGTTGAACCATTGAAAGGCGATATCTATGAGCTAGTGAAGAGTGACAACGTAGTGAATGCTGGCGACAAAGTTGTGATTGCAACAAGCGAAGCGGCGACATTAACTCAAACTCAAGGTTCTGCAGTAAACATCCAAAATAACGGAACTGCGTCAGTTGTTGTAGATACGACTAGTATTACGGCCAATGAAACTTTGTCGTTTATGGCTAG
>NZ_VFEB01000114.1:0-289 GCF_007858795.1 Vibrio sp. T20 | reverse complement strand
TCGGTGTAACTGGCGTGCTTAGTTTGTTCTTTTAGATGTTCGCGTCCACAACCGTTGAATTCTGTTTGAGATACTTCAAGATTAGTGACGACATCACTCATTTTTTGCTTCATTGCTTGAATCGTTGACTGGACATCGTTATCACCAAACAATTGTTTTCTTGATTCAGTGATCGACGCTAGCTCTTTAGTTAAAGATTCAACCTCAAGGTTTGCGTTGGCGGTCTCGTTGGCTAGCGATTCCAATTTGTCATCGAGTTCTGTCAGCTCTGCACGCTTACTAATCAACT
>NZ_VFEB01000153.1:0-200 GCF_007858795.1 Vibrio sp. T20 | reverse complement strand
CATCTTGATAGAAGAACACACTGTGAAGTTTGTGGCCCTGCTTAATCAGAGCCACTGCAAACTGATAAGCACTTCTTGCGGATTGTGAGCCGTAAACGGGCCCATTAACTAGGAGTGTGTAGCTTAACAACCCTCTTCCTCCTCTGTTTTACGTTGGCAGATATACAAATATACGGTGTGCTTCGAGATATTCAAGCGTT
>NZ_VFEB01000025.1:0-287 GCF_007858795.1 Vibrio sp. T20 | reverse complement strand
TCACTCACTAACAGCTACCTGCAAATGGATGACAACTATCGCAACATGTTTAATAAGCACGCGAGCGGCTTGATGTCAGAAAAGAACAAGTTCTTTGTGTGGTTGTTTATGATAGCCGTAATCTTGGCTGTTATTATCGTTATTTCTAACTCAGCAGCTATGTTGAAACTGAAAAAATCCAGCTCAAACGAACGAGAAATAGACTGTGAATTCGATGACTTATACCAAGCACTCAAGCAGTTAGATTTAAAAAGACTTGAAGAGCTTCTTAACGAAGTGAGCATCAA
>NZ_VFEB01000172.1:0-230 GCF_007858795.1 Vibrio sp. T20 | reverse complement strand
AACAGGCTCAGTTGAAGTAGCACCTCGAGCTGGACTAGCGGACGCTATCGCAGATTTGGTTTCTACAGGCGCTACGCTAGAAGCGAATGGCCTAAAAGAAGCAGAAGCTATTTTTCAATCTAAAGCAACGTTAATTCAACGCACCGGCGAATTTGATGCAGACAAAGAAGCATTAATTGAAAAACTACTGACTCGTATGCAAGGTGTTCAGCAAGCGAAAGAGTCGAAGT
>NZ_VFEB01000185.1:0-393 GCF_007858795.1 Vibrio sp. T20 | reverse complement strand
TTCGATAGGCACAAAAAAGGACACCTATTTACTAGAAATAAAGTGGGCTTTAAGTATTTTAGTTAAACTCTTACCACTTTTTCTTCTGACCGAAGAGGGCATCCATATCGTCATCACGCTCTTTAGATTCTATTTGTTGTAAATCTTGTGCGCTTTTATCTAGGCGCTTCTGATCAAGGTCGTTCAGCATCTGCTGAAGCTTTTCTTTTGCTTGATTAGAATATGAATCGTTTTTGGTCGCTAGTGCATCTATACCTTTACGTAGTAACTGTATTGCCGTTCCTGGTTGTCCACGAGAGATAGAGTCATTTGCACGTTTAATAACGTTCTCGATGTTGATTCGAATTTGCATCGTTTCTAGACGGGCGTTTTCTACTACATAAGCCTGAGTCT
>NZ_VFEB01000189.1:0-634 GCF_007858795.1 Vibrio sp. T20 | reverse complement strand
GAAAGTTAAGCGGGAACATTGATAGATGGTATTTGTGGTTGTTGGCATCTTCGAAAGTCTTCTTAGCCAAGTTTGTTTTGTTGGTTGGGTTTAAATTCTGAGCTGCCCGTTTTACTTTTGCGTTCAAAGCCATTAGTTTTACAGCTAATTCAGCACCTTGGCGCTAAACCTTTGGCTTCATCGCGGTGGCAAACTAACAAAGCGCTTAAGGCAGACTCGCAACGCGTGGCATTTTTAGTATGCGTTGATTTATGTGTTTAAGGTGTTATGCGGTGGCTTCGTATTGCGTTGCTCACTACTTAGCTTAGCGTTAGTTTGCAAAGGGCAGAAAAGCGTTTGTGGTCTAAAAGCCTTGTTCTGCGTTCTAGCTATTCACCTGTTATTTCCCAAAGACTTTTCATCGAAATAGGCATCTCGCGTAGCCAGTTTTTCGGTTAATTGGCTTTCGTGTTATTCAATTCTTTCGTGTTAGTAAGGTTCATTTCTCAATGTTCTTGCGCGCTGCTTCTTTGGTTTTGAAAGTTAAGTGGGAACATTGAAAATTGCATTTGTGGCTGTCGGCATCTACGAAAGTCTTCTTAGCCAAGTGCGTTTTGTTAGTTGGGTTTAAATTATGAGCTGCCCGTTTTACTTT
>NZ_VFEB01000093.1:0-215231 GCF_007858795.1 Vibrio sp. T20 | reverse complement strand
CAAAATATTCGACTGGCTTTTGTATATCTATCGGTCTGCAAATACAGTTTTAACTTTACAATTAAAGAACCGCAGCGATGCCTTTACATAGAGGGCCCATGTTTGATTTAGTCATACCAGCTACACTGATACGGCCAGAACCAACAATGTAGATTGCGAATTCATCTTTCAGGCGAGTTACTTGCTCTTTGCTTAGGCCAGAGAAAGAGAACATACCATTTTGACGTTCGATGAATGTGAAGTCTGCATCAACACCTTCAGATTTCAGTGTTGTTACGAATAGCTCACGCATCTCTTGGATACGGTCGCGCATTTCTGCTACTTCTGCTTCCCATTCTGCACGTAGTTCAGCATCACCAAGGATGTGAGTGACTACAGCACTGCCGTGCGCTGGTGGGTTAGAATAGATAGAGCGGATAATGCTCTTAACTTGAGAGAACGCTGTCGTTGCTACGTCTGCAGATTCTGCAACCAGAGTGAATGCACCTACACGCTCGTTGTACAAACCGAAGTTCTTAGAGAACGAGCTAGCAACAAGGATCTCTTTGTTGTACTTAGCAAAAACACGTAGGCCAGCCGCATCTTCTTCAACGCCTTTTGCAAAACCTTGGTAAGCAAAATCGAATAGAGGCAGTAGTTTCTTCTCGGCAACCAACTTAGCCAGTACTTCCCATTCATCAGCAGTTGGGTCGATACCTGTTGGGTTGTGACAGCAGCCGTGAAGAAGAACGATGTCGCCTTCAGAAGCTTTTTCTAGGTCAGCTACCATGCCAGCGAAGTCTTTGTCTTTAGTTTCAGCGTTGTAGTAGCTGTATTGAGCCGTTTCGATACCCGCAGCAGCGAAAACGCCGTTGTGGTTAGCCCAAGTTGGGTTACTGATCCAGATTTTTACGTCGCCCAGTTGGCGCTTGATGAATTCACCCGCTACGCGAAGTGCACCTGTACCACCTGGAGCTTGTGCTGTTTTAGCGCGTTGAGACGTTACGATCTCTGCGTCTGAACCGAAAAGAAGTTTTTGAACCGCTAGACCGTATTCAGCTGTGCCTTCAATCGTTAGGTAAGATTTGGTTTTTTCGTTTTCAAGAAGTGCAGCTTCTGCTTTCTTTACTGTTTTAAGTACAGGCGTTTGACCATCTTCATTTTTGTAGATGCCAACACCAAGGTTGATTTTCTCTGCACGAGAGTCTTTTTTAAACTCTTCAGTAAGGCCGAGGATAGGATCGGCGGGAGCAGCTAACACTTTTTCAAACATAATCTTCATCCATGTCAATTGAGAGGGGATAGTATCTATGGGTAGTTATACCTGTATGGAATTTTTAAGACAATACGAAGTGAACAGAAAGGACAAAAAAAATCCATTTCAATCAGATTTATTGATTAAAGAGGGTATTTGATAACAAAACACCCTACGGATTAACCTATAGGGTGCAAGAAGTTAGTGGTTTTTGAATAGATTAAGCAGGTTGAGCAATAAAGCTTTCACGCTCAAGTTCACTGGGTACATTTTTGCCATCTTTGTAGAGCGCGGCAATTGAAACGAACTCCTGTTCGACGGCCAGAAAAGCTTGGACAACTTGCGGATCAAAGTGCGTCCCATTGCCCTCTAAGATGATCTGTTTAGCTTGTTCGTGAGTAAAGGCTGGCTTGTAAACGCGTTTTGATATTAGCGCATCATAAACATCAGCTAATGCCATTAAACGACCCGACAGTGGAATCTCTTCACCAGACAGTTGCTTTGGATAACCGCTGCCGTTCCATTTCTCGTGGTGAGTGAGAGAAATCTCTTTCGCGACTCTTAAGAAAGAGCTGCTTCCTAATTGTCTTTCTGCAATAGATAACGCTTCGGCGCCAATAGCAGGGTGACCTTTCATTATCTCAAACTCTTCGTCCGTCAATTTGCCCGGTTTCAATAACACGCTATCAGGAACGCCTACTTTGCCTACATCGTGTAGTGGAGCAGATTTGTAGAGCAGCTCGATGTAGTTGGGTGTTAACAAGCTTGAGTGAGTTTCTGACTTGCTGAGCTCTTGCGCGAGTACCTTTACGTACTCTTGAGTTCTTAGGATATGGGCACCCGTTTCATTGTCTCGAGATTCTGCCAGCGCAGATAGGCTCACAATAGCAACGTCACGTGTTGTTTTGACTTCGTTTTGCGCGTTTTCGAGGCTATCAAGCATGGTATTGGTCATTGATGCCATTGAACCAAGCTCGTTGTAGCCGAATATCGGTAAACGAACGCCTTGCTCGCCATTGGTTACCTTGTTCAATGCGCATTCTTGGCTAAGGAGAATACGTTTAATCAGTTTGCTCCACAGTGTCATGATGGTGATTGCGTATCCACCCAGTACCACAGCCAAATAAGTAAACTCTTTGATCACGCTGATCTTGCCGGTGCCATCCAATAAGCGGTCAGGGTTATGTTCTAGCCAAAAGATGTCCTTGACGGCAATCATCGTCAACATAGTCGTCAGTGTTACCAGAAGTACGATGACTAAACCAATCATTTGCTTAACCAGCGAACTCCTTTCACCAACCAGTTGGAAGTCAAATTGCCCAGTCGTCTCCATTTTATCTATTTGGCTGATCTTGGCGTTCAATTGAAGAATGGTTCCGGTAAAGAAACCAAATAGGCTCATGCCAAATAGCACTTTCAAATTGCTATCTATCGTGAATTCATAGCTTAAGTTGTAATAGAGCGCGAAAGGGATACTTGCAGCAAAAAATAGCAGGGTATCTAGCTGGGCGAATCGGCCTTGTTTGACTAAGGAATGTTGCGCCAATAAGTAATAACGCACGAGCCATAATAAGACAAACACAATACTGACTTGTGTGAAAATCTCTAACGTCGTTAAGCTCTCGAGCATAGGGCACACCCTACTGCCGTAGGTGCCAAACAGCACGCCAGCAATGACGTATAACTTAGTCGTTAGCGATTGATTGTAATTTGAAGTATCCATCGATAAGCCTTTGTTCTCATTCTTATTAGATTTACGTATTCATTGATTCACGACTTTAGAGTTATGAATGATTAGCATAATTGACGTGAATAAGACCGAAAATTCTATCGATAGCTTTCGTGGATTGATACAAGAAACTGGTTTGTGTTAGATATTTGTTAGCTAGGTGAGGGTTATTGCAGCATTTTTATGAAGATACTTGAATAGCCTCGGTCGAGGTTCGAGGCTATTCAGTCGGTATATTTGACTTAAGTCGCGAGTGATTGAGTTCGCGACCGACTCTAAATCAAATTACTTTTTCAGATTGATTTCAGCTTCAATAGAGCCTGTTTCAATCTCAGGGTGAGACGCTAGTTTGTCTGCAGCCCATTGGTTGATGTGTTTCAGAATAGCAGACACTGCGTGTTTTTCCGTTGGTGCTTGGTCTTGTTCAACATCGATCTTTTGCTTTGGATGTGAGCCTGTCGCATCTTCAGCAATATGGAGCCAATCTGGGTGCCAGTAATATGGCTGGCCGCTCGGTGTTGTCCAACTGTGAACACCGTTTGACTCTCCTTTATAACTTAATTGGTCTGCTTCTATTTTTTTCATTGTTATCTCGCATGTTTTTGGGTTACATCAAATTATTGAGGTAGAAAGCCAACTTAGCTCCTACCTTGGGTACAAACTTAGCAAAGCTTACAAAGTTATCTGTGAAGTAATTCACACTATTGTGGAAATTAGGTGCGATCATATGGATAGCAGCAATAGTTGTTGGCGTAAGTGATAAAATCACCGGCTTACAGAATTTCTCTAGGTAGTACAATTAGATGGCGCGTTATGAAGAGCTTGCAAAGGATATTCGGATTCAGATAGCCAACAATACGTGGCGATCCGGAGAGAAGATCCCTTCGGTACGCATGAGTTGTCGCAATTACAACGTCAGCAATAGTACTGTCTTACAAGCCTACCAGTTGCTAGAAAGCGAAGGATGGATCATCGCTAAACCTCAGTCGGGCTACTTTGTCGCGCCGAGACTGGACGGCGTTGATTACGTAGAGCCATTCGTTCGTGAAAAGAAAGCCATTAATGACCGCTTATTCGATTTCTTGAAGTCGAGTTCAGCCGAGGGTGTGATTCCTTTCGGCTCTGCATTCCCAGATCCTGATCTTTTCCCATTACCTACCTTGACTCGAAATCTAGCCAGTGCTGGCAGGAAGATGACGGGTACCAGTGTGATTAACAATTTGCCACCTGGAAGTGAGTCTTTAAGAAGGCAAATCGCACAGCGTTATCTGCAGCAAGGTATTACGGTTAATCATCAAGACATCGTGATTACGTCAGGTGCAATGGAAGCGCTCAACTTGAGCCTGCAAACGGTCACTAAGTCGGGTGATAACGTCGTGATAGAGTCTCCTGCATTCTATGGTGCACTGCAGGCCGTTGAGAGGCTAGGGCTTAACCCTATCGAAGTGGACGTTTGCCCAATCAATGGGCTGAATATAGAGCAGTTTGAAAACGCACTACGAAACCAAGATGTTAAAGCGTGTTGGCTGATGACGACTTTTCAAAACCCGACGGGAACCAGTTTGTCGGAACAGGCAAAGCGCCGTGTGGTAGAGATTGCAGAACAACATGAAACCTACATTATTGAAGATGATGTGTATGGTGACCTTTATTACGAAGGGCATAAGCCGAAACCACTAAAGGCTTTCGATAAGACAGATTCTGTGTTGCTTTGTGGTTCATACTCAAAAAGTTTATGTCCGGGCTATCGAGTCGGATGGGTTGTGAACACGCGTTTTAACGATGCCATTCAAAAGCTTCAACTTCTTTCTACGTTATCAAGCAGTGCACCCGTCCAGCTAGGGGTTGCGCACTTCCTTACTCATGAAAGCTACGATAATCACCTTCGTAAACTGCGTAAAAACCTTTTACTGAGAAAAGAGCGCTTTATTGGTGTGATTAAACAGTACTTCCCGCATTCCATCGAGATTGAAGAGCCTGCTGGTGGATATTTCGTTTGGGTTCGTTTCTCTGAAAAATTCGACAGTCAGCAATTTCATCAATTAGCGATCTCCCAAGGTATCAGTGTCGCATCGGGAGATTTGTTTAGTGAGCAGGGCAGGGTAGACAACGCGATTCGGTTGAATTTCTCTTACGATCTTACCGAAGAGAAAGAGCAAGCCCTGATCTTACTAGGCAAGCTTGCACATCAACTTACGCACTCGTAAAACCTTAAGTCGCTCATAAAACAGAAAATGATTGCAACTGTACGGGTTGTTTGTGGCGTAACTGTACGCCTAATTGACCAGATAGTTGTGATTCAATAACGGTAGACCAAATATTGGAGATACCGTTATGTTGAAAATGACTATGGGAAATGAAGTTAAGCTGATTGTCGTCGCGATTGTGTGTGCGCTTCTGCTTATTCTTGGCCACGTACTGCTGGCAAAAGCATTCGCTGATATGGCGTGGGCGGAATACACCACTGCCGCGATCCCATTCGTTATGATGGCAATCTGCGGTCTCGCAATAAAATACGCTATCGACCAAGACGTGGATTAGCTTTTGAATAACGAGTCTTAGATAGTAGTACGCAGAAACAGCCATCGTCTCGTTTTATTCCGAACATAAAAAAACCTCCGCTAGTGCGGAGGTTTTTATTTGTTCTTAACTTTTAAATTCGATTTAGGCTCGAATTAGAAGTTTGCAGAGCGTGGTGTACGTGGGAATGGAATCACGTCACGAACGTTGCCCATACCTGTTACGTAAGATACTAGACGCTCGAAACCAAGACCGAAACCAGCGTGTGGCACTGTGCCGTATTTACGTAGGTCGCGGTACCAGCTCATGTGCTCAGGGTCGATACCCATAGCAATCATACGCTCGTCTAGAATGTCTAGACGCTCTTCACGTTGTGCACCACCGATGATTTCACCGATGCCTGGTGCAAGTACGTCCATTGCCGCAACTGTTTTGCCGTCGTCGTTTAAGCGCATGTAGAAAGCTTTGATGTCTTTCGGGTAGTTCTTAACGATAACAGGTGCTTTGAAGTGCTCTTCAGCTAGGTAACGTTCATGCTCAGAAGACATGTCGATGCCCCACTCAACGTCAAACTCAAACTTCTTACCAGAGTCTAGTAGGATTTGGATTGCGTCAGTGTAGTCAACTTGTGCGAAGTCAGCGTCAACGAATTGCTCTAGACGAGTAATTGCTTGCTTGTCGATGCGAGAAGCGAAGAACTCTAGGTCGTCGCGGCGCTCTTCAAGAACAGCAGCGAAAACGTACTTAAGCATGTCTTCAGCCAGTTTCGCTACATCGTTAAGGTCTGCAAACGCAACTTCAGGCTCAACCATCCAGAACTCAGCTAGGTGGCGGCTTGTGTTTGAGTTTTCAGCACGGAACGTCGGACCGAACGTGTAAACCTTGCTTAGTGCACAAGCGTAAGCTTCAGCATTAAGTTGGCCAGATACTGTTAGGAACGTCTCTTTACCGAAGAAATCTTCGTTGAAGTCTACGTCGCCTTTTTCAGTGCGTGGTAGGTTTTCCATGTCTAGCGTAGAAACGCGGAACATTTCACCTGCGCCTTCTGCATCAGATGCAGTAATAAGCGGAGCAGAAGTCCAGAAGAAGCCTTGCTCGTGGTAGAAACGGTGAATCGCTTGAGATAGACAGTTACGTACACGTGCTACTGCGCCAATCACGTTTGTACGTGGACGTAGGTGAGCAACTTCACGAAGGTATTCGATAGAGTGACGTGTCTTAGCCATTGGGTAAGTGTCAGCGTCTTCAACCCAGCCTACAACTTTAACGTCAGTTGCTGCTAGTTCGAAGTCTTGACCTTTCGCAGGAGACTCAACAATCTTACCTGTTACTTCAACAGAGCAGCCAGTCGTTAGCTTTAATACTTCGTTTTCGTAATTATTAAGATTATTAGGAACCACGGCCTGAATCGGGTCGAAACAAGAGCCGTCATAAATGGCAAGGAAAGAGATTCCAGCTTTGGAATCACGACGTGAACGGATCCAGCCGCGAACAGTTACTTCACTGTCTACCGCTAGCTTGCCGCCAAGTACGTCTGTTACAGGCGCGTAAGTCATGTTGATTTCATTCTCCATTGAGGGACAAATTCAACTCAAAGTCTCTGGCATTGCTGCATATAAACATACATTTGCACAATAATTAGCCGAAACATTAAGTTGTATAAACTTTTTAAATCGATTGAACATATTACCTGTCATACCGACAGCTTCAACCTTTATTCTTGCTTGGTGAAAGAAATATTGTGTCTACTGACCATAAATACGTTTGAGGGTGTGTTTTTTGTTCGATCTTAGCCTGCACCTTACCTTTCAGCCCAATGTCAGTCGTTGAACGAGCAAGGCGTAATCGAAACCTTTGTTTTCAATAATGGGAGTGTGATTGTGTTGAGACTCGCTCTATATTGGCGCGGATTCAGTCATATTGGACTTGATCACTTTCTTAATTTCCCACTAAAGCAACAAGAGGAGTTTAATATTTACGTGTTAATTACGCCGCCTTAGCCCCTGCATTTTCTCTACACCCGCACTTTTCGAGCGCTCGCTCATTCAAGAAAAACAGTCGATCAAATTATGTCTGAACAAGGCAGGACTGGCTGTACAAGTAAAAGAGAATTACATGCTTAATTATTTAAAAAAACACTGGTTATCAAACGTTAAAGGAGATTCATTATCTGGGATTGTGGTTGCACTCGCATTGATCCCTGAAGCCATCGCATTTTCAATTATCGCAGGCGTAGACCCTAAGGTAGGGCTCTATGCATCTTTTTGTATCTGTGTTGTCACCGCTTTGGTTGGCAGTCGTCCGGGGATGATTTCCGGTGCAACAGGCGCTATGGCGCTCTTAATGGTCACATTAGTGAGAGAGCACGGACTAGAGTACCTACTCGCAGCTTCATTCCTAGCTGGCGTCATTCAAATCGCGGCTGGGTATCTCAAGCTTGGTAACCTGATGAATTTCGTTTCCAAATCGGTGATTACTGGATTTGTTAACGCGCTCGCCATCCTAATCTTCATGGCCCAGCTCCCTGAATTGATCAATGTCCCTTCAAGTGTTTACGTATTAGTCGCTTTGGGTTTGGTGATCATTTATCTGCTTCCTTATTTTCCCAAGTTTGGTCGTGCAATACCTTCTCCATTGGTCGCGATTGTTACCCTGACAATCATTAGTTTGTTGTTTGGGTTAGATGTCAGAACGATTGGCGATATGGGTAAGCTTCCTGATTCACTGCCTGTGTTATTGATCCCTAATATTCCATTCACGTTTGATACGCTTGCGACCATCCTTCCATATTCTATCGCTCTGTCTCTGGTTGGCTTATTGGAATCATTGATGACGGCGACAATTGTTGATGACCTGACAGAGACTGAAAGTAATAAAAACAATGAGTGCAAAGGGCAGGGCGTTGCGAACATCGTTGCCTCATTATTTGGTGGAATGGCGGGGTGTGCGATGATCGGTCAGTCGATCATAAACATCAAATCAGGCGGCTTAACCCGATTATCTAGCATGATCGCCGGGGTTGTTTTGTTATTAATGGTAGTGTTTGTTTCGGATTGGTTGAAGTTGATACCGATGGCGGCTTTAGTGTCTGTGATGATTATGGTTTCAATCGGTACGTTCTCGTGGCGCTCTATTGTTGAACTTAAAGACCATACACTTCCAACTAACGTAACCATGTTAGCGACTGTGGCGGTTGTGGTGTTTACTCATAACTTAGCGATTGGGGTTGCGGTTGGCGTGGTTTTATCGGCTCTGTTTTACGCACATGCCAGCAAATCCATGGTGTTTATATCTGATGAAGTCGTGACCAACGAAATGCACACTATTCACCGAGTAAAAGGCCATGTCTTTTTTGCGTCTTCAGATGCGTTTGTTGACCTATTCGATTACGACAACGCGACCTCTTTAGTGACCATCGACATATCTGATGCATCGTTTCTCGATAATACATCGGTAGAGGCGCTTGATAAGGTCGTGTTTAAGTTCCGTAAAAAGGGAGCTTATGTGGAGGTTTCCGGAATGGATACTGTGAGTGCGAATCTCATATTCAAACACGCGATGTATCACAAGCATAAAGACTTAACCGCGGTTTCCATTACGCACTAATCATTGTCTAAGGTTCTTTGAAAGCCTGAACTAGACATTGCTAGGAAGATAAAGCGCTCATTGTTGAGCGCTTTTTGTTGGCGATTGAAAGTCTATTTATATGCTGTTCTATTAACAGAGAATAGACGATCTATGACTTCTTCTTGGTACTCGACAAAGTAAATTGATTAATCAGTGACTCAAGGTGATCGGACAGTTCTTCCAAGTCATTACTGATCCCACGAGTTTCACCAGCAGAGCGCGACGTATTATCGGCATGAGAGGTAATGGTCTCAACTTTTTGCTGCACATCTTGGGTAGCGTGTGTGGTCGATTGTGTCTGTTGTTGAATATTTTGTGCATGAGCTAGCACTTGTTTCATCTCTTTTACAACACCATTCATTTCAATTGAAAGTGCATCGATATCTGTTGAGCTTTGATGCGCTTGTTCGCAAACGTGATCAGCAGAAGCTAGCGATTCTTCACTGCCTTGCTGGAATTGATGAATGATTGACTCAATGCTGCCTGTTGCTTCTGCGGTTCGTGATGCAAGATGACGAACTTCATCAGCCACTACCGCAAACCCACGCCCTTGTTCTCCCGCACGTGCCGCTTCAATTGCTGCATTCAAGGCCAGAAGGTTGGTTTGGTCGGCAATACCACGAATCACGCTCAATATAGAAGAGACTTCTCCAGTCTGCTCGTTGAGTGTCAGTATTTTGTATTTCACCTCTTCTATGCTGGTGACGAGGTTTTTTATCTCACCGCTTGCCTCATGTGCTTGGTTAGCACTCTTGCACGCCACATCGGCGGTGTGATTAATGAGCTCCGACGCGGTTAAAGTGGCTTGCTCTACATTGACTTGTTGCGCTTGGATACCTTCAACATTGTGTTGTACTTCAGCGGTTTCATTTTGCTGATCGCTGGCGGCTTGCTCGGTAATTTGTGCAACGCTGGTCAGCTGGTTGGCAGACGCATTCAATTTGTGAGAGGTGTCTTGTACCTTCTCTAAGCTGTGAGAAACGGTACCCATGAATGAGTTGATGGAGTTCGCGAGCGTACCGATCTCATCTTTACTTTGTTCAGGCAGCCGAGTGGATAGGTTTTTATCGTTGCTGACTTGGGTCATAAAGCGAGAAGTTTGTTGCAGCGGACGAACGATAATCTTACGAATGAGCCCCATTGTAAGAACGAATCCTGCAAACGAGATCACAGCCATAATGCCAATAGCAGTTATGGTTTGAGTGTTGATTAACGAATTGACATGACTAAGGTTATATTCGAGGCGAATCGCACCTAATATTTCGCCTTCAGGCGCCATATGGCATGCCACGCAATTGGTGCCACGGTAGTTTTCACTGGATTTCATTGGTAGGGCAATGACTAAGCCTTTACCCCAATCGGCAGAAAAGGGTTCGATAACCGTTTCACCTGCTAGTGCTCGCTTGTCGATATCATCAACAGGTCTTTGATTGTCATTACCGGGACCGTATAACTTGCTTACAGCGTCAGCGCGCAAAACACGAACGTCTTCAATGCCTTCTTGTGCTAACGCTTTTTGACGCAAGGTCTCTTTTTGCGCCATTGTGCCAGTCAGCATCATCATATTGAGGCTATCGAAATAGTTACTTGCCTTATCGTGAAGCTGTTCACTCAATACAGAGTTAACAAGTTGTTTTTGCTGCGAATATTGAAAGTAGGTCGATATTGCTAGCAAAAAAGTGAACACAATAGCGAGGGCCACTAGAATTTTGAAGGTTATAGTTGAGCGCATAAGGTATCAATTTTTTATTTTTTAATGACGCGCATACTGTACGTGTAAGAACCACTACCACCTATGGGGTATGGCTAATTGTGTGACCATACTCCGGTTGTGGTTATGTTTCTGTGATGTAGCAAGTTTGTATTATGTGTTATGCCAAAATATAACGTTGAGTTGTGAATTTGATTCTAATTAGAGAAGAGAGTCTCGGATGCTATGAGCTAGATGTATTTATCAGCTTGTCTTTTATCAATGAAGATTATTGTATTTAGAAGGTTTGGTGGTCAATTTGTGCCCAAATGGCTATTTTGTTCAATTTAATAGCAAAAAATGTGGTTATAGCGTTGTGTTTCGAGGCTCATTCGATAAGATGAAGTGACCTCTAATGATAGAGGTAGGGCAGCAACGGATACGCTGCTTCAAATACTATGGAATGTGACTTATTGATATTGGACACATACATGAAATTCAAGATTACATCCCCGATCATCGAACCCACAGAAGGGTCACCACATCAGAAGACGGCTTCTTTGTCTGATCACTCCTCTCTATACTCTCGCTTGTACTACTCGTTTTCTACTGCCTTTTCGCGATTTAACTCCGCTTATCGCTCCTATCGATATTCGTTTTAAAGCTTAACTTCTTTCGATTTTTCTTTGCATCTTGGTTGATGACAGAGAACTACACCTATTAAAAACAAAATAAATAAGTTAAAGACAATGAATATTAAAATGATGGGTAGCTCCCTAATTATCGCTGGTACCGCTCTCGGTGCTGGTATGCTTGCAATCCCAATGGTATTAGCTCAATTCGGATTGCTTTACGGCACACTGCTGATGGTACTGATCTGCTTCGGTACGACTTACGCAGCATTACTACTTCTAGAAGCGACCATCAAAGCGGGTGGCGGTTTAGGACTAAACTCAATTGCCCGAAAAACCTTGGGTAAACAAGGTCAGTTGCTTACTAACGGCTTGCTATACGCGTTATTGATTTGCCTGCTAATGGCTTACATTCTGGGCGCAGGTGATTTGCTGAGTAAGCTACTGTCTAACTTTGGTATTGAAGTCACCGCTACGGCAAGCCAAATCGGATTCACCTTGGTTGCTGGCGCTATAGTCGCAAGTGGCACTGGTGTTATTGATAAACTTAACCGTGCATTGTTCTTCGTGATGCTTGCTAGCTTGTTTGCAACCATGGCGTTCTTAGCGCCGAGCATGACTCAAGAAAACTTGATGCAGGTGACCAGCCATGACCACGTTGATCTAATCAAAACCAGTGCCATCCTGTTTACAAGCTTTGGCTTTATGGTTGTGATTCCAACCTTGGTTTCTTACAACCACGAAGCGACAGACAAACAGCTGCGTAACATGGTGATCGTCGGTTCTCTGATCCCATTAGTGTGTTACTTGTGTTGGTTATTTGCTGTGGTAGGTAACTTGAGTGAAGAGCAATTCAGAAGCTTCAAGAACGTATCAGATTTGATGGCGGCGTTTGAGGCTCAATCTCCTTGGGTAGGTAACGTTCTGTCTACCTTCACTGGTTTGGCATTGTTGACCTCTTTCTTTGGTGTGGCGATGGCGTTGTTCAACCAGAACAAAGACATGTTCAACCAAAACACAGCGGTAACGTACTGCATTAGCTTCATCTTACCGTTGGCGGGTTCACTGCTTGCAGCAGACAAGTTCCTACAAGTGCTGAACTACGCAGGTATCATCTTAGTGTTCTTGGCTGTGTTTGTTCCTCTAGTGATGGTTCATAAGCAACGCTTCATGAAAGTAGCTGATGACCGATACCGAGCAGAAGGTGGCAGCGCAATGATGTTGTTCTCATTGCTGTTTGGTTGCTTCTTGCTTATCTCGCAAGTGATCTAGTTCTGTGGTCCATTATCTAAGATGCGAATCAAGCATCTTAGATATAAGTGACCGGAATTCAGATACAAAAAAAGGAACGCATCGGCGTTCCTTTTTATTATCTGCTCGTTACCAAGCAAGCTCTGTTAAGTGTTGGCTTGTTAACTTATGCTGGCCAATAAACGAATACGGACTAGCAAACCAACGTTAACTAACAAACGAATGCTAATTAACAAACAACCTTAACAGCCAAACCACCTTGAGAAGTCTCACGGTATTTAGCGTTCATGTCTTTACCTGTTTCTAGCATCGTTTCGATAACTTTATCTAGAGAAACAGTAGGAGCAGAAGAACGACGAAGTGCCATACGAGTCGAGTTGATTGCTTTAACTGCAGCAATACCGTTACGCTCGATACATGGTACTTGTACTTGGCCAGCAACTGGGTCACACGTTAGACCTAGGTTGTGCTCCATACCGATTTCTGCAGCCATACATACTTGCTCAGGGCTACCACCCATAAGTTCAGCAAGACCAGCAGCAGCCATAGAACATGCCACACCAACTTCACCCTGGCAGCCGACTTCAGCACCAGAGATAGAAGCGTTACGCTTGTAAAGACCACCGATCGCGCCAGAAGCTGCGAAGTAACGGATGTAATCTTTCTCTGTCACTGTTTGGATGAACTTATCGTAGTAAGCCAATACAGCAGGGATAATGCCACATGCGCCGTTTGTTGGTGCCGTTACTACACGACCGCCAGCTGCATTTTCTTCGTTTACTGCGAAAGCAAACATGTTTACCCAGTCAACAACCGACATTGGATCATTGGTTGTTTTTTCTGAAGTCATTAGCTGTTGGCGAAGTGCTGCTGCACGGCGAGGAACACGTAGTGGACCAGGCAGGATACCTTCAGTATTCATACCGCGATCCATACATTCACGCATCGTTTTCCAGATGTTCGCGAAGTAAGTACGAGACTCTTCGTCTGAGTGGAAAGCCGCTTGGTTTTTCATAACCAGTGTACTGATAGAAAGGCCGCTTTCTTTACACTGATTAACCAGCTCTTCAGCTGTTGTGAATTCGTAAGGTGCTTTAATTGGGTTTTCTTCTTCTTTGCCGAAGTTCTCTTCGTCAACGATGAAACCGCCACCAATTGAGTAGTACGTTTTTGAGTATGCAACTTCGTCACCAATCCAAGCATGAATGCTCATGCCGTTCTCGTGTAGAGAAAGGTTGCTAGTGTGGAAGTTCATACCGCCATCACGTGGGAACGATACTGTATGACAGTGCATGCCAACAGGAAGGCGCTCAGTTTCTTCTACGCGAGCAATGAAGCCAGCAATAGAATCGATATCAACACGCTCAGGAGTATTGCCAGCAAGACCCATGATGATTGCGATATCTGTGTGGTGACCTTTCCCTGTCAGTGATAGTGATCCATATACGTCCACGGTGATTTTAGTGATGTCGCGCAATTTTCCCATTGAACGTAGGTCATCAATAAATTCTTTACCCGCTTTCATTGGTCCAACTGTGTGTGAGCTCGATGGACCAACACCGATTTTATAGATATCAAATACACTAATCATAGCGATTACCTCAAAAAGAGAGCCTCCCAAGGGGAGTAGGGAGGCTCATTTATTATCATTATATTTTGTGTCTAATCTCGCGATATAAGATGAAGCACATCTTATAAAAAGGGCTTGAGATTAAAGAGCGCCGTAGATTACAGAACTAATAGCCGCTAGACCACATAAAGCTGTAAAGATTTGTACAGGCGCTGAAGTTTTGTACTTAGCCATTGCTGGTACTTTGTTCATTGCGAATACAGGCATTAGGAACAGGATAGCTGCAATCATTGGAGCACCCATTGTTTCAATCATACCTAGGATGCTTGGGTTAACTACCGCAACAATCCAAGTTGTAATAACGATGAACGCTAGAGATGCTTTTTCAATCTTGCTTACTGAAGAACCAGAGCGAGATTTGATTAGACCAACAAGACCTTCGTGAGCACCAAGGAAGTGACCAAAGTAGCTTGAAGTAATTGCCGCGAACGCTACTAGAGGACCCATGTAAGAGATAAGTGGAGACTCGTGAACGTTAGCTAGGTAAGAAAGAACAGAGATGTTCTGTGCTTGTGCTGTTGCTAGTTGCTCTGGAGATAGAGAAAGTACTACAGAGAATACGAAGAACATTACAAAGCCCATCAGCATCATTGCTGCGCCGCCAGTAATTTGGTCAGTTTTCTTAACTGCGTCTTCACCGTATACACGACGTTGCTCTTTAGAGAACTGTGAAATGATTGGGCTGTGGTTGAAAGAGAACACGATGATTGGAATAGCAAGCCAGATAATAGAAGGCATTGTTGACCATTCTGGGCTTACATCCATCATTGAAGTGTTCCAGTCAGGAACTAGGTAGAAAGATAGTGCTAGTAGGATGAATACTAGTGGGTAAACCATCGCTGAAGTTGCTTTAAGCATCAGCTCTTTACCGAATACAACACCTGCTGTCATAGCAAGGATAAGTGCACCAGAAAGAAGAGGACGTGGAATTGATTCCATACCCATTTGGTTTACTAGGAAAGAGTCAACTGTGTTTGTGATACCAACACCGTAGATAAGAACGATCGGGTAGATAGCGAAGAAGTAAGCAAAAGTAATAATGTTTGCGCCAGTCTTACCGAAGTGCTCTTCAACTGTGTCTGTAATATCAGCTTCAGGGTTTTTAGCAGACAGTACGAAACGAGCTAGAGATTTGTGTGCGAACCAAGTCATTGGTGCCGCGATTAAAGCTAGGATAACTAATGGCCAAAAACCACCCGCACCAGCTTTGATTGGAAGGAATAGTACGCCAGCACCAACTGCTGTACCGAATAGTGATAAACACCAGGTAAAATCTTTGTAGTTAAACTTGCTTGAATCTTTAACGGCATTTGCCGAAGAAGTTGTTGTGTTCATGTTAAATTACTCATTTTTTGGGAACAGGAAATAAGTCGGGGCTAATTCTGCAGAATTTTCTTCTACAAAAAATAGATCTAAATCATGTAATGAAACGGCGTGTCACATGATATGCGAAAAACGGATTTTTGATCACGAAAATAGCGTGCCACAGGTGATTTATGCTTATGCTTGGTATTAGTTTTATTAATGCGAAAGGAGGTGTTGTATAGATTTATACCAGGGAAACGTTTGCGTAAAATTGCATTAATAAATCTGTTCCATGGAAAGACTGCTTTTTGTTAACAGAGATTAAACAAAACGTAGTTGCTATGTAATTTGTTGCACTACATGTTGCTGCAGTGATTGAATGATTTGCGCCGTAACGCCCCAAATTAGGTGCTCTTGGAAGGGCATCGCAAAAACACGATGCTTGATTTGTTTGAAGTTAACAGTGTGGCTGTGTAACTTGGCTTGGTCTAAAACATAGGTAGCGGGTACCTCAAAAATTGAGGCAACTTCGTTTTCATCAATGATGGCTTTATAGTCAGGATCGACCATGGCAACAATCGGCGTCACAGAAAATTTACTAATAGTACTCAATGCAGGTAATTGCCCAACAATTTTAACTTGATCCGATCGAATTCCCACCTCTTCATGGAGCTCTCTGAGTGCAGTAAATTGCATAGAAGGGTCAGAAAGTTCGTGTTTACCTCCAGGAAAGCTGACTTGGCCGGGGTGATGCTTTAAATGAGCGGCTCTTTTAGTAAAAATGACATGTAAACCATCTTCTCTTTCAACTAAACCTACCACCACCGCCGCTTTACGTAATTGATCGCCATTGATATGCGAAACACGCTCTACTGACTCTGGGTGATAGCCAACGGTAGGGTTAAGTTGGAATTGTTGAAGGAAGTTTTCTTTATTCATATCAAGCCAATATATTGATTGTTATGATTTTAAGTATAGACATAACAGTGGGTTGATTACCAATACTGAGTTTTTCTTCATTTACTTTCCCTCTTTAATTATGAATTGGGCGTCATGAGGGGTTGTTTACCGATGAATCTCCTCGAAATGACGATTTTTGCTATATTCAATATGTGTATACAGGCGAGCAAGCGTTATCCATGTCATAAAATTGGGTGACGAAACGTAGATTTTTCGTTTAAGAATTTGATAACAATAACTTAGTGGCCCATTCTAAAAAGAAATAGAAGAAAAGGTATGAGATGAAAGGAATCATATTCACCGAATTTTTAGAGCTTGTTGAAGACAAGTTTGGTTTAGAGCTTTTGGAAGAAGTTCTAGAAATGTCAGAAGATGAAGGGATCTACACGTCCGTTGGTAGTTATGATCACAGAGATCTGGTTAAGCTCATTATTAACTTGAGCAAAAAAACGGATATCGATGCTGCAAGCTTGCAACGCGTTTTCGGGCAGTCTGTATTTAAGAACTTACTCGCCTCTTTACCTAATAAAGCGAGCCTTGCTCATAGCAATACCACCTTTCAATTTATTCAGCACGTAGAGCGCTACATTCACGTTGAAGTGAAGAAGCTCTATCCGGATGCTGAGCCACCTGAATTCAGTTTTATTACTACGACCGAAGCACAACTTGTTTTTGACTACAAAAGCGCAAGGTGTATGTCTCACGTTTGTTTAGGGCTTATCGAAGGGTGTGCTGAATACCATGGTGAATCTATTGTGGTAGAAATGACGCCACAAAATGATGACCAAAGCGTGGTTAGGTTTAATCTCAAAGTAGAAAAGTGATATGGATCTGGTATCAGCCCTAGAGAAAAAGCTTAAACGTCAAATTGCTTCACGGAAAGTGGCCGAAGCATTGTTGGAACAAAAAAGTCTCGAACTGTTTGAGGCAAACCAACAACTTGAGCTTGCGCTGCGTCAGTTAGAAAAGCGCTCCAACGCAAATTTACGTCGGATTGAATTCCAAGAACAGATTGATAACCTGTTGATTGATTTCGGTCGTACATTTCTTATGAATGATCTAGACGATGTCATGTTGTCACAGTTGACGACGAATGTGACCAACAGTTATTTGATTGAAGGCAGTCGCTTGATATTGCCTCCAAAATTACTTCCTCAGCTAAAAACCTACGACTATGGCGATGAAGCTGTCGAGGTACTAGATCAAGATATTCAAGAGCCTCATTGGCAAGGCTGCCTACTTACCGTGCCGTTAGAGGTAGAAAAGGTGATAGTCGGTGCGTTAATAGTGAAGGTCAGGTTGTTAGATCAAGACTATGAATTTATACAGAGTCAACTGATGTTGGTGACTGATCTTATCTGTAGTGCACTAACTCATCAGCTTGCTATTAATCGAAATGTTGAATCGCGTAAACGAGCAGAGGAGTCCGAAAGGGCAACTCGTGATTTTGTCGCGATGATTAATCACGAATTAAGAACCCCTCTTAATGGCTTACTCGGTAGTGCAGAACTGATCAGTGATACAGAATTAAGTGGATCTCAGCGTGAGATAGTGAATAACCTGAGCCAATCTGGAGAGTTTCTCAGAACCATCATTAATGACCTACTGGATTACAGTAAAATTAATGCGGGAATGTTGGAGTTGATTCCAAAGAAGTTTGCACTGCTTGATTTAAGAAATACCATTGAAAGCATCTTTATTAATCGAGCCAAAGAGAAGCAGCTTGAATTTAATATCAGTGTGGCAACCAATGTTCCTTCTCACTTCAAAGGCGATTTAGAGCGTATCACTCAGTTATTTGTAAACTTAATCGGTAATGCGATTAAGTTTACCGAGGAAGGACATGTAAACGTTGATATCGAATGGCGTGACCAGCACTTCGTTTTCTCTGTAGAAGATACCGGAGTCGGTATTGCTGAGTCCGCTTATAAAACACTGTTTGAACCTTTTACTCAGGCCGATAATTCAAGTAGCCGAAATTATGAAGGCACAGGGCTAGGTCTGGCTATTTGTCGTAAGCTAGTTGGATTGATGCATGGTGATATTAGCGTGACCAGCATCGTGGGAAGTGGGACGACTTTTACTATTGCACTGCCTTTGCAGGTAATCGATGTTTCTGATGAAAACAGTCGAGTGTCGCAAGATACTGAATCAGATGTCGGCTTGTCTTTATTAAAAGTGCTGGTGGTTGATGATATTAAGATGAACCAGATCATCATCCAACAGATGTTGCGTAAGCACAAGATAGAGCCTGCTATTGCCAGCAATGGAGTCGAAGGGCTAGAGCTTGCTTCAGGTAATGAATATGACATAGTGTTTATGGATTGCAGAATGCCAGTCATGGACGGTTTTGAAGCGACAGAGAAGCTTAGAGAGAAGGGTTACGTTAAATCTATTGTGGCACTCACCGCCGGAACGACGCTAGAAGAGCGCGAACGTTGTATTCAGTGTGGGATGGACGACATTCTTAGTAAGCCTTATACAGCTATCGACCTTAAAGAAATGCTCAAGAAGTGGGGTGCTTCTGCTGTGAAGGTCGTTTAAGCCACGCTAATAACGAGTGATTAATTGTGAACCCCCTGATTTAGAAACTAAAAAAACCGAAGTGATTTTGCGGTCCTTCGGTTTCTTGTTATATCGAGTTTTTGCTAGTTGCAAAGCTGCGGAATGGCGATTAATGACGCTATGCTTAGCAATCTTCAAGTATCGGTAGAATTCGACTCAGCTTATCCAGTGTTTCTTGGTATTCAGAAGCACAATCACTATCAAATACCACACCACCGCCAGCCCAAGCATAAAGCGTATTGTTCTCTGCCACCAAAGTACGAATAGTAATGCTTGTGTCCATTCTGCCATTTCGGCTGATGTAACCAATACTGCCGCAATACGCTGAACGTCGATGCGGCTCTAATTCCTCAATGATCTGCATAGCGCGAACCTTTGGTGCGCCGGTAATTGACCCGCCAGGAAAACAAGCTCTCAGAAGGTCAGTCGCTGAATATTGGTCATCAAGGTCAGCTCGTATCGTGCTAACCAAGTGATGCACAGCAGGGAAGCTCTCAATATCGAACAGCTTTGGCACATGAACCGTGCCCGGTTTTGCCACTCGGCCAATATCGTTGCGAAGAAGATCGACGATCATCAAGTTCTCTGCCTGATCTTTATCGGCGCTTGCTAGGTCTTGCGCGTTAGCGTCATCAATCACGTGGTCGTCAGAACGAGGTCGTGTGCCTTTGATTGGCTTGGTTTCAATCACATTGTCTTTGAGTTCTAAGAAACGCTCTGGCGAAACGCTGATGATTGCGCAGTCGGCCAAACGGATAAAGCCAGAAAAGGGCGCTGAGTTGTACTGCTCAAGCTTTTCGTAAGCCAGCCATTCACTGCCTTGGTATTGGGCATTGAAGCGCTGAGCCAAATTAATCTGATAGCAGTCACCGGATAACAGGTACTCTTGAACACTATCGAACTTGGTCGCGTAGCGCTCTTCACTCATATTGGATTGCCACGGCGCGGTTAATCCAAAGGGCGCATGTGTTACGTTTGATTGAGCCATTTTCTGCATCAGCCAATCATGATGTTCATCGATATTGCTGCCGACAATACACGCCGTTTTCAATTTGTGGTCAACGATCACTGCCCATTCATACAAGCCAACCGCCATGTCAGGTGCTTCAATATCACGCTTTGCGAGTGAAGGAAGTGTCTCTACTCTGCGCCCTAAATCATAACTAAAGTAGCCTAAAGCGCCGCCAACAAATGGCAACTCAGCGTGCTCTTTAGTCGCAGGTAATAACTGTTGCTGATATTGGTCGAGTAGTTCGAAAGGATCAGAGTCTGAAACCTCGCACGTTTCATTAACATTAACGGTTGTTTCTGCACCGATTGTCTCGAAGGTGGCGATGGGTTGAGCAACTAAAATATCGTATCGACTATCAACGTGGCTTTCTGAAGCGGAGCGTAATAGCATAGCCCACGGGAGGTTTTCAATATGGGAAAACAGCTGTTTAGCTAAAGTTGATTGATATTCAAGCGGCTTGATTTGGGTAGAGCGAAATTCGTTGTTATTCATTTGTTTAATTTGTGACAAAGAGTTCGATCACTGCATGGCGTGTGAGAGGAAGCAAGAGTATCATAAATTGAAAATAAAATGGGTTCTTGATTAGAACGGAGTAATCCAAGTGGTTTAGTTTAAAGCTATGCAAGCGATTGCTAAAGCAACTAAATACAGCTCAACACAATAAAAAGCTAAACCACCTAATTCGATTTGGCATATATAGCCAAGCTGTGAACCCACATGGAACCAGAACAATAAAGAGGCATGCAATGACGGTTATTCGTAAGCAAGATGTGATCAGCAGTGTCGCTGATGCACTTCAGTACATTTCTTATTATCACCCTTTAGACTTTGTCCAAGCCCTAGAAAAAGCGTATGAGAAAGAAGAGAGCCAAGCAGCAAAAGATGCTATCGCTCAGATTCTGATTAACTCGCGCATGTCTGCGGAAGGCCATCGTCCAATTTGTCAGGATACGGGTATTGTTACTTGTTTCGTGAACATCGGTATGGATGTTAGGTGGGAAACGGATCAAACAGTACAACAGATGGTTGATGAAGGCGTTCGTCAAGCTTACAACAACCCAGATAACCCATTGCGTGCATCTGTCCTAATGGACCCTGCAGGTAAGCGTATTAATACAAAAGACAACACACCAGCGGTTGTCCACATTAATATGGTTCCAGGCAACAAAGTTGAAATTCAAATCGCGGCAAAGGGCGGCGGTTCTGAGAACAAAACCAAGATGGTTATGCTGAACCCTTCTGATGATATTGCAGAGTGGGTAGAGAAGACGCTACCAACAATGGGCGCTGGCTGGTGTCCTCCGGGTATGCTTGGTATAGGCATCGGCGGTACAGCTGAGAAAGCAGCAGTACTAGCGAAAGAATCTCTGATGGAACACATCGATATCCAAGAGCTTATCGAGAAAGGTCCAGAGAACGCAGAAGAAGAGCTTCGTTTAGACATCTTCAACCGTGTAAACAAACTGGGTATTGGTGCACAAGGTCTTGGCGGTCTAACGACTGTGGTTGACGTCAAAATCAAAACAGCGCCAACGCATGCAGCCTCTAAACCAGTATGTTTGATCCCGAACTGTGCAGCAACGCGTCACGTTCACTTCACACTAGACGGTAGCGGCCCTGCAGAGCTAACACCACCTAAGCTAGAAGAGTGGCCAGACATCACTTGGGAAGCGGGCGCAAATACACGCCGTGTTAACCTTGATGAAGTGACTAAAGAAGACGTACAAGAGTGGAAGACCGGCGAAACGGTTCTTCTATCTGGCAAGATCTTAACAGGTCGTGATGCTGCTCATAAACGTATTCAAGGCATGCTAGAAAGCGGCGAAGGCTTACCTGCTGGCGTTGATTTCAAAGGCAAGTTCATTTACTACGTGGGTCCTGTTGATGCTGTAGGTGATGAAGCGGTAGGTCCTGCTGGCCCAACAACGTCTACTCGTATGGATAAGTTTACCGACATGATGCTGAACGAAACTGGCATTATGGGTATGATCGGTAAAGCGGAACGTGGTCCTGCAACGGTTGAATCAATCAAAGAACACAAAGCGGTGTACCTAATGGCGGTTGGTGGTGCAGCTTATTTAGTCGCGAAAGCAATTAAAAAAGCACGCGTAGTTGCGTTTGAAGATCTCGGTATGGAAGCGATTTACGAGTTTGAAGTTGAAGATATGCCAGTAACGGTAGCAGTTGATTCTAACGGCGTGAACGCACACCAGATCGGCCCTGACACGTGGAAAGTGAAGATTGCTGAAGCTGAGAAAGCGTAATTAACCGAAGCCAAAAAATCGTAATTGTCGCTAACTTCAGCGTTTGAATTGCAATTTTTGACAGAAAGTTGAAGACAAAAGTGCAGCATTATCTGCACTTTTGTCATATTATCAATGATATAGTGATAAACACATAGTTTGATATAAGAACATAGGAGAGAGGAATGCCTCGTTTTATTCAGATCCTACAGATTATCTTGGCAGTGGTGATTGGTGCTTTTGTTGGCTACGACCTGATCTTGAAAGGGATTAGTATCTTTGATAATAAATACGTGACGATTACTTGTGCGCTTTGGCTAATTGCAGAGATTGCACTGTTTGTTATCTACAAGTTGATTGAAGACGATTAAACGTCGGATATCGTGCAAAAATTTTAAAGCCCCTGATTATGAATGTAGTCAGGGGCTTTTATTCATCTAGCATTAAGAATGTGTATTGCATACTAATCACCATAAGCATAAGCATAAGCATAAGCATACAATCTATCCCATCTGGGAAAGAACATAGGCTTGCCTCGCTATTATCATAATCAGCTAGCCTAATTATCACGGAGTCGTTCAAATGAAACACCTAACTCAAGAAATGAGTGACTTTATAAGCAGAGGAACGGATTCTCATATTCGAGTAGCGGTCACGGGGCTTTCTCGTGCGGGTAAGACAGCATTCATTACTTCGCTGGTTAATCAGCTTCTTCATACGTCTACCCATAAAAACCTACCACTGCTTGCATCGGCGAGAGATGGAAGAATTATTGGTGCAAAGCGGATCCCTCAACACAACATGATGATTCCACGTTTCTCATATGATGAAGCGATGGAGTCGTTGAATGCACAGCCACCAGAATGGCCTGTGCCAACGCGTGATGTCAGTGAGATTCGTCTAGCTATCAAATATAAGCCAGTGAAGGGCGCAAAAAAACTACTGAGTAAAAACAGCACCCTTTATCTCGATATTGTCGATTACCCAGGCGAATGGCTGCTTGATTTACCCTTACTGGATATGGATTTTGAAACCTGGAGTCATTCTCAATTCGCTGCGTTGAAAGGGGATAGAGAAACCTACTCGCAAGAGTGGAACGTAATGCGTGGTGATATCGACTTGCTAGCAGAAGCGGACGAAAAGAAACTGGTCGCGATTGCCGATAGCTACACCCAGTACCTTCATACTTGTAAAAGTAACGGACTGCATTGGGTACAGCCGGGTCGATTCGTATTACCCGGTGAGCTTGAAGGCGCGCCTGTGCTGCAATTCTTCCCGTGTATCGCACCTGAGGGTAAGTTCTCAAAAACAAGTAACTATGCGGTACTGAAAGCGCGTTATGAAGAGTATCAACAGAAGGTCGTGAAAGCGTTCTACAAGAATCACTTCGCGACGTTCGACAGACAAATCGTGTTGGTGGATTGCTTGCAACCACTTAATGCGGGCTATGACTCTTTTATGGATATGCGTGGCGCGTTAGAGCAGTTATTGAAGAGCTTTAAGTACGGTCGAAGCAATATCTTAAGACGCTTATTCGCGCCGAAGATCGACAAGATCTTGTTTGCAGCCACTAAAGCTGACCACGTGACACCGGATCAACATCCGAACTTGGTGTCACTGTTACAACAGATGGTGCATCCGGCTTGGCAACAAGCGGCGTTTGAACACATAGACATGAGTTGTATGAGTATCGCGTCTATTCAAGCGACCAGTGCGGGTTATATCTCGTCGGGCTCAGACAATGTTCCGGCGTTGCAAGGTGTGACTTTGGATAATGTCTCTCAAACCATGTATCCGGGAGAAGTGCCGCGTAAGTTGCCCAATAAACAGTATTGGGAAAACAACCAGTTTGATTTCACGAGCTTTAGGCCGATGGAGCAACATTCCGATGAGCCTTGCCAACACCTAAGAGTCGACAAGGTTTTAGAGTATCTCATTGGCGACAAGTTGAAGTAATTGAGGCAATCAAAATGAGTGAATTAAAAACAAAGCAGGTCTTTAATGAACCGTTGAAGACCTCTTTTGATGAGCAAGATAAGAACGAAGTTGGCCCGGATTTAGGCGCTCAACAACTGTTCACAGAGCAAGAAAAATTTGTACCTGTCGCACCACAAGTGGAAACTGACCTTGATGGTGAAGCTGAGCAGCAATTGGAACAGGTGATTCGACCGAACAAAAAGAAGAAATGGTTTGGAACGGGCTTACTGGTCGCTTTTTCTGGCCTAGTTGGATGGCAGGCAATTGATTCGGTCATAATCGCGATTCAAACTGCCGATTGGCTTGCGTTGGGTTGGGCTGGCTTTATTGCTGCTATTGCTTCATTGGGTTTAGGCGCAATAGGCAAAGAGCTATGGAAACTGCGCTCGCTTAAAGATCACTTTAGTGTGCAAGAGCAGAGTGAAGAGCTCTTGCAAAGCCAAAGTGTCGGCAAGGGTAAAGTGTTCTGTGAAAACATCGCAAAGCAGGGCGGCATTATTGCTGAGTCACCTTCGTACGATAAGTGGCGAAACAGCATTAACCCAGCGCACAGTGATGCAGAAGTGTTGGATATGTACGATGCTCTGGTTGTAGCCCAACAAGACAAAGTGGCGACTCAAATTGTCACTAAGTTCTCGACCGAATCGGCGGCTTTGGTTGCGGTGAGCCCATTAGCTGCTGCTGATATGTTGCTGGTGGCGTGGCGTAATTTCACCATGATAGACAAGCTTGCTGATGTGTATGGCATTGAGCTTGGCTACTGGTCTCGAATTAAGCTGTTTAAGTTGGTGTTAATCAACATGGCAGCGGCAGGGGCGAGTGAGCTGGCGATTGATGCGAGTATGGACTTAGTCTCGATGGATCTTGCGGGTAAAGTCTCAGCTCGAGCAGGTCAGGGCTTAGGTGTTGGTATTCTGACTGCTCGATTAGGGTTAAAAGCCATGACATTGCTTCGCCCAATGCCTTGGCATAACGAGCGAAAAGTAAAACTGGCAGACCTCCGCAAAGCCGTTCTTTTAGAAATAAAGCGTATTACTCTCAAATAAAGCATTGAAAGCTCAATAGTTTGAGAAGAAGAGTAAACATATGTTTACTCTTCTTCTTGACTGAACTCAGAGCTTAATCCACACTACTGTCAACTTATCCTGACACCTATAATAGGACTATTTGTGCGTCTTGAAGTATTGTGTGAAGACAGACTCGGCTTAACGCGTGAGTTGCTCGATATCTTGGCCTCAAAAAGCATTGATTTAAGAGGAATCGAAATTGATGTTAAAGGCATTATCTACCTAAACTGCCCTGATATCGATTTTGATGCTTTTAGTGAACTTATGGCTGAAATTCGCCGAATTTCAGGTGTGAAGGATGTACGTAAAATCCAATTTATGCCAAGCGAAAGGCATAACACAGAGCTGATTGCTCTGCTGGCTAACCTACCTGACCCTGTTATTGCGATTGACCTTAAAGGCTCAGTCGATATGGCTAACCACGCTGCGTTGAACCTCTTCAACAAGCAAGAAGACGAAGTGATCGGTGAACCACTAGCGACGTTTGTTCCTAGCTTTAACTTTGCTCGCTGGATCGAAGGTGATGTAACGCGCCATCGTGAAGTTGTCGTGTTGGATGGTTTAGATTTCTCTATTGAGATCCTGCCGATTTACCTTGGTGGTGATGTCAACGAAGCGGTACTGGCGAGCGCAGTAATGACGATTCGTTCTTGTAACCAAGAGATGAACTCGCCAGATTCAATCCCAGAACAGAACAACCTAGGTTTCGAACACTTTGTTGGTGTCTCTAATCGCCATAAAGCCTTGATCAGCCAAGCTAAGAAATTGGCTATGCTGGATCAGCCTCTATTAATTGAAGGCGATACAGGTACAGGCAAAGAGATGCTGGCGAAAGCGTGTCATAACCGTTCTAATCGTTCTTCTTTTCCATTCTTGATTCTAAGCTGTGCATCGATGCCTGATGACGTAGCGGAAACGGAATTGTTTGGTCATGCGCCGGGTTCATTCAACCATGAGCAAGGTCATAAAGGCATTTTCGAGCAAGCGAATGGCGGTACGGTATTTTTAGATGAAATTGGCGAGATGAGCCCGCATCTACAAATCAAACTGCTGCGTTTCCTACAAGATGGTTCATTCCGTCGTGTTGGTGAAGAAGAAGAGATGCACGCGGATGTTCGTATTATTGCATCAACGCGTCATCGTCTTTCTGAATTAGCAGACTCGGGTTCGTTCCGTGAAGATTTGTTCTATCGCTTGAATGTACTGACTCTGTCTATTCCAGCATTGCGTGAACGCTCAAACGACGTAGCACCGCTGTTGGAATTGTTCGTTGCAAAGTACGCGCAGCAATTAGGTATGTTAAAACCAAAACTGACTCAAGAGTTAATCGACCAGCTTGGTAATTACCAATGGCCGGGCAACATTCGTCAATTGGACAACATGGTTCTTCGTGCGCTAACAGAGTTGGACTCAGACACACTAACGGTTGAGCAATTCCACCTGCCACAGCTTGAAACAATGACAGCTGGAATGGCGAACCTGAGCTTAGACGGCTCGCTCGATGAAATCATGAAAGACTACGAATCTCAGATTCTAGAAAAGCTTTACCAGTCTTTCCCATCAAGTCGTAAGCTTGCAAAGCGTTTGAATGTATCTCATACCTCAATTGCCAACAAACTGCGCGATTACGGTATCAGAAAGAACTGATCGAATAAGAACAAGATTATGGAAGATTTGAGCACACCGGAACGCATTTACAAGCGAGATGGGAATCTGATTTTGCGCACCGCTGAGATAGACGATGCAATTATGATCAGTGAGTATTTTCAGGTTAACCGAGAGTACCTGAAACCTTGGGAGCCAATTCGCGAAGATGCATTTTTTGATAGAACGGGCTGGGCACAGCGCCTGATTAAGTTAAACGAGCTTCATAAAATGGGGCTTGGTTACTATTGTTTATTGATTAATGCGGACTCTAACGAAATGTTAGGGACTATCTCGTTCAGTAATTTGTCTCGTTTCCCGTTCTACGCGTGTAACGTTGGCTACTCATTGGCTCAAAGTGCACAAGGCCACGGTTACATGCGCAGAGGCTTGAGCATGGCGAGGGACTACATGTTTGATGTGCAGAACATGCACCGCTTAATGGCGGGTTATATGCCTCACAATGAGCGAAGTGCTGGTGTGTTGGAACATCTTGGTTTTGTTCGCGAAGGCTTTGCCAAAGACTACCTACAGATTAACGGTAAATGGGAAGACCATATACTGACCGCGTTAGTTAACCCAAACTGGGAAGACAAACGTAATGTTTAAATAAATAGTATTTAAGCGTACAAGTTAACAGCGAATTTAAAGGCAGCGAATATCAAGCGATAATACATCGCCGCTGTATCAAAAAAGAACATATGGGCATGGTAGATCCATCAGCCTGAGAAGATATTTGAGGAATTTTGATGTCATACACAACTTTGGACGAATACCAAAGAAAATGGATTTTTACTCACCAGTCAATGCCACTGCCAGCTGAGGACTTGGAAAAGATTAAACCAATGACACAGGCGAGAGCATCTCAGTTCTGGAAAGAGAACGTGAGCCCTCAAAGCCCAGATGCAGAACGCCTAAGCTCACAAGACTGGCCAAGCAAAGCATCGAACTGGAATGAAGAGATCAGCTGGATGGCGCATTGGGAAGCGGATGAGCCTGAAATGCCAGAAGAGATTCTTAACTTTATTGATTGGCAGGATGACGTAACTGTTTATTTTTGTTACGAAAAATACAATGTTCTTGAAACCAAATGGGCGATTTTCAAGAAGCATTGGAAAAACTTTTTGTTCTACGATGACGGCCCAATTTTATTAGGTCGCCGTCGTTCAGAAGCACTTTGGTTTGCAACAAACGGTACTGTGAAAATCGGGAACCGAGCATAAGCTGTAGAACGAGTTAAAAGCTATAGAAAAGCGAGCCTAGAGCTCGCTTTTTTGTGCCTGATGATCGCTGAGGATCGTCGATAACGTAATCTGTTTTGCAACTTGTTTTTCGTGGTGTCTGTAGTTGCGTTAAAACAATAAAATTCCAAAATTGAGATCTCTATCTCATTGGTAACGTTGAGGTTTTGTCTCTATTAACTATATTTATAGTACTGCCTTAGTGGAGGTGAAGTATTATGATTTGGGATACTCTCGAACGTGTAAATAAACTTCGCAAGGAAGCAATGGAAGATCCAGAGTTTTTGGATTCAGCAAAAATGCATGAGGAATGGCTTTTAAGCGAAACTCATAATCAATCAAATAAAGGAGCTAAAGAGAAGAAACCGAAAAAGTTATCTGATATTTATGAAAATACGGATTTTCCTATCAACCCAACAGGAACGAAACATTAACAATGATGAACTGCAATACGGCTAAGGCTCTTAACCAAGATGCGATAAGTCGACTAAACATGCCAGCCTTAAGCCACCAATAAAAAAGCCACTTTCAACGAATCGAAAGTGGCTTTTTCTTTACTAGTTAGCGCTCCAATCTATTGAGCCCTGAAACTAGTTATTAATCAGGCTTAAGCCGCTTGGTAATGCATCACCAAATACGCGCTTAGACTCGTTCTCAGAAAGCTCTGTTACTTCACTCACTAGCGTTAACCAAGACTCTGGCACCTTGCTTTGCTTGAGCTTCTCAATCACTTGATTGCGATAGTCGTCAGAGATATCAAACTGACGGTCACCGGTTTTACGACAAATCATCACCGCTGCAAAGGCGATCATTTGCTCTTTATGCCAGTTCTGTTCAAGCAGTTTCGATAACCACTGTTCAGCTTGTTCTCTAGGAATCACGCTGTGTTGGCTACCATACAAAGGTGTTCTTGATGCTAATCGACCTAGCGCCCACCAGTGCGCTTGTTCAAATTGGTTATGATTAATCGCTTTGCTTAAGAACCAACTTGCCAGCAGTACTTTGTCTTCAACCTCAAGTTGCTCAAGCGACGCCGCTAAACGAACCATAGCTTCATAACCATTGTCTTGCGCATCTTTGGCTGTTTTGGGGTTCTTCATTGCACCTGGGTGAAGGTACTTAGCGATGTCTGCCAAGATACTTTCTTGCTGCTCTTGGTTTAGTCCACCAGCGACACGACGCCAGAATACCCACCAGTCCGTCCAACCTTGATGGTTCTTAAACTGAATGTTCTGTTGGTAAAGGCCCCAAATTTGTTCGATACGCCATGAGTCAGTCGGATCGCCAAAGCCAGGACGTAGCGAGTATCCCGCCAAACGCAGCCAGTTCTTCTCGTGTGCTTCTGAGCGGCGGCGACGCTTACGACCTAATGAGAAGGTATCAAACAGGTGACGAAGGGTCGTGAAGTCCCATTCATCGCGTTTACCTAGTCGCTTCTCAAGATCTTTAGATAGTGTCTTGATCTCTTTCGATTCAGCACTCTTTTTGTTGCCACTGTAGAGGCGAGAAATCAACTCCTTGCACTCTTCCAACCTTGGATGAAGTGTGGAGGCATCAGATTCATCGCCTTGCTTGTTTCTCACTTCAAACTCGAGCAACCAACGCTTAGAGTCATCTTCTGTACTTACACACTCCATTTTCAGTGTGCCGACTTCCGTTAACTGACAAGCGAGTAAAACTTCGACGCGTTCTTTTTGGTTGGCTTGAAGTTCTGCAGTACCTGAGCCTTCCAAGGTCGAAATATAAGGTGGAAGAGGAGAGAACAAATCGGCATCCACATTGACCATCACGCCGTTTTGAATGGCGGTGTCGTGAGCAATTTGATCGTGTGTTGAAGTCAGTAGATTAAATCGCACTGGCTCACCTAAAGTCAGCGAGAAACGACGGCTGTTTAAGCGTATCTCTTGTCCTTCCTCAGTCCCCTTGGCAAGCAGACAAAGTGCTTTGCCCATCTTGTTCTTCTCTTGTAGATGCAAGAAGTAAGAACGAGCGGCACCGCCACCGATTTTCAGTTGCGCGCCACGGCGGGCTTTACCAAAGGCAACCGCGCCAAGGGCAACAGACCAATCTGGATGAGGGTTATCAAGCACTGTGATTGGAGAACCGTTCCAGTTGCCCAGTAGCTGAGTGATTCGCTCTGTTACCAATTCACTGTTAAACACACCACCATTGAGTAGTACGCCAACTGGAATTGCAGGTTTAGTGTCATCGAACTCAATAGAGCCTGAGTTTTCCAATGCGGCTTTAGACACTTGTTGGTGAGTTGCTAGGAATTCTGCCACATGCTTACTCACCGCAGGGTCAGCCACGTAAGGCAGGCCAAATTCAACAACAGCACTGCGGCGTTTGTCTGGCACTTCTGTAAACTCAGAAAGCGGGAAGAAACCTTCCAATGCGATTTGATGAACTTCTTGTTTGGTTAAACCAATACTCTTAGTTCCGCCAAGCAGTTTAGAACCGCTACCTAGCATGGTGATCTTCACATCATCTGGTGCATTGGCAGAAAGCAGGCTCTCTTTTGCAGCGCGAGTCTGCTGAATCAGTTTGGTTAGGCTAGAGGCATTCAGCTTTTTGTTTTGATTGAAGCGTTGCTCAGCAAGGTGAGCAAGTGCTAAGTCGAGGTTGTCACCACCGAGCATCAAGTGTTCGCCAACGCCGATACGGTCGAGTGCGAGCTCGTTATTACCGTCGCTATTCGCATCGAACTTGGCTTCAATTAAGCTCAAGTCGGTGGTACCGCCACCAACATCACACACTAGAATCAGTGGGATCTGTTGAAGTTCATCTGCTGCGGTTTGTTGGTGACGTGCATACCAGTCATAACAAACGGCTTGCGGCTCTTCGAGTAACAGAATCTTACCTAAGCCAGCTAGTTCTGCTGCTTCGAGTGTTAGTTTACGTGCTGTCTCATCGAATGAAGCGGGAACGGTAACCACAACATCTTGGTCTTCAAGC
Organism: Vibrio sp. T20; assembly: GCF_007858795.1. NCBI lineage: Bacteria > Pseudomonadati > Pseudomonadota > Gammaproteobacteria > Vibrionales > Vibrionaceae > Vibrio > Vibrio sp. T20. The sequence continues at coordinate 183,949 of NZ_VFEB01000093.1, read as the reverse complement.
TTATTGCTAGGATTACGGTAGTTCCATGCTTGGCGAATGTGATTCAGGTAGCTCGCACTCGCGACAACCGGCGATACTTTATCGACATCAGCTGCGCCAGCCCAAGGGAGGATGTCTGAGCTACGATCAACCGCTTGGTGTGATAACCAACTCTTCGCACTTGATACTTGGCGGCCTTCAACCTTAGCGCCCAATTCACGCGCCCATTCACCGACGATAACATTTTTGATATCGCCTTCAACTGGGCTTGGTTCCCACGGCATCGTCAGGTCAGAAGGGGAGATTTGACCTTGTGCTGGGTGGTAACGAAATGATGGAAGTAGAGGCTTGCGAACCACTTCACCGGGGCCGATGAGTTGGTCAATATCGAAAAGAGAAACGGGAGCATGTTGTAGGTCGTCGTTGATTTCACAGTAAGCGACAACCGTATTCGTTGTGCCTAAGTCAATGCCGACTAAAAAACGAGGAGTTGCCATACAAAACCTTATTCTTCCAGAGTGATGACCAGTGTGTTTATAGATTTGGTCTTATTGTTGTTATTCGTATACGTCGTTCCTGAGAAACAGGCAGAACTGGGTTGGAACGGTATTGATAAAATAACGGCACCCGCTAAGGTGCCGTTGATTCATTATGCTTGTTCGTTTGAGTCGTTGTTCGAATCTTCACGAACGTCGAACTCAACGTGCCATTTCTGACCGTTGTCAGTGGCAATTGCTTCTAGGTATAGAGTACCCAGCTCAGTAACGCGAGAAGCCAAAGTAACCGGAACCACTTCACCTTCGCGACGGCCTTCAGAAACAGGCAGTGTCACTTGGATTTCAGGAAGCTCGTCTAGCTCTTCTGGTGCCCAGTGATCAAGGTGTGTACCGGCTTCATCTTCACGGCGAGTTGTTGAACCGAAGAATTGGAAGTGAACAGGCTGACCAATCACTAGACCGAACTCTTGGCTAGGTACTTGAACGCTTGAACCTTCTTCCATACCAAACGGTGCAACACACAGTGCTTCCATTGGAGGAGCCATACCTGGGATTGCTGGCATCGCGCTTTCAATTCCTACGTAGTAAGAAGATGCAATACCGCCACGGATACGAACACCTTGACCACGACGTACCGCGCCGTAGTAAGAAGCACCACTTGCAACGGCTAGATCTAGATCTAAACCTGAAAGTTGTTTCGCAAATTCAGCGTCAGCGTTGATCAACCACTCGTTGATTGTGTCTGAAAGACGATCAGCAAGTAGGTTAGATTTTAGAACACCACCGTTGAACAGGATTGCCGTTGGCTTGATGAAGTCTGCTGCAGGCGCTTCAGCACCTGGCATACCCGGCATGTTTGCAAACGGGTTGAAATCTTGTTGAGCGGCTTCGCTGTTTCCAGAAAGCGCGTTAGCTTGCTTAGAAAGGAACGCAGCAATGTGACGGGTAATACCTGCATCTTGAGCGTAAGGCAGACCCATTTGAGTCAGTGCACCACGTGTCTTTTGTACTGGGTGCTCTGTCACAGAAACTTTAGGGAAGAAGCCATCAACCAGTGTTTGTTGTACTTCTTGCTGAGTCAGTTCTGTTTTCAGCGTTGCGCCAAGCAGTTTAGAACCACGGCTTGGTACTACGATTGGCACAGATTGCAGTTCAGCATCGTTTAGCAGTGCTTCTTTCGCATCGCGACAAGCATGAGTCATCGCTTGAACTTGCCAAGGTGCCAGTTCTTTGCCGTCTTGCGCCAGTTTCATCTTCAAGCGGTAAGCAAGAGCCAAGTCCATGTTGTCGCCGCCCAGTAGGATGTGTTCACCTACTGCGATACGGTTCAGGCTTAGGTTGCCGTCGTCTTGCGTTACTTCAACTAATGAAAGGTCGGTAGTACCACCACCGATATCAATAACAAGAACGATGTCACCAACGTTTACTTCATCACGCCATGTGTCGTTGCTGTTATCAATCCAGCTGTAAAGTGCTGCTTGAGGCTCTTCTAACAGCGTTAGATGAGTGAAACCAACATTACGTGCAGCTTCAGCTGTTAGGTCGCGAGCAGCAGGATCAAACGAAGCCGGAACCGTGATTGTAACATCTTGGTCTGCCAGTTTGTGTTCTGGATTAGCGTGGTTCCATGCGTCTTTAAGGTGCTCAAGGTATAGTTCAGTCGTTTTAAGAGGAGATACCTTTTCCACTTCTTCTGGGCTACCTGCAGGAAGGAATGCATCGCGACGGTTTACACCACCGTGGCATAGCCAAGATTTTGCACTTGCGACCAAACGGATAGGGGTTTTAGAACCAAGGTTACGCGCAATAGCACCCACTAGAGCTTTAGGCTCAGAAGACCAAGGAAGAACGCGAGAGCCCGCATTCATTTCATGTTCGTGCGGTTGGTATAGGAACGAGCCAAGTTGGCTGCGAGTTTCTACTGTACCTGGCGCCGTCAGTTGAGGGATTTGCATCACCTCTACACGAGCGTCTTCATTGCTTGTGTCGATGTAAGACAAAACGCAATGTGTAGTACCTAAATCGATACCAACACTGAACTTAGGTGCCTGATGTTGCTCTTGAGAAGATAGTGCTTGTGAATGCTCTTGAGCTGAATGACTTTGGTGTTCCATTATAGCTCCACCTCTGCCGGTGCAATTACAGATGCATCGTAGTTTTCAGCAAGCTTTGGCAGGTTCATATCAGTTGCTTTCCAACCTTTGTGAACCAGTGTGCCGTTGAATGGTGCATTGCCCGTTACGTTGCCTGTTAGGCGAATTTCTTGTGGGTTGAAACCTTCTGCGACAGTGATACGAGTTTCTTCATCTTCGTTGCGGATGTGAGAAAGCGTTACGTAATCTGCTAATACTTTTTGGCCGCCAGTGTGAATAACACGTGCCGCTGCGCCCACTTCTTCATCAGAGAATGACGTTAGGTCTTCTTTTAGGAAGTCGATTAAGCGCGCTTCTTGCTGCATGATAGACAGTAATTGCATTGCTGAATCTGTTGGTGCTGTTGCTAGCTTAGATTCAACTTCTACTACTTTTTCGATAACACGTTCAACTTCGACAACTTTCTCTACTTCGACAATTTTCTCAACTGGCTTTTCAACTTCAACGATCTTTTCTACTGGTTTTTCTACGATTTTCTCAACCACTTTGGATTTACGAGAAATAGCAATTAGCAGTAGTAAAACGCTTGATGCAGTTAGGCCTGCGTGAAGCATATCAAACGTTTGTGGAATTAGGTTCAAATCAACGATCATAGTGATTTCTCTTTAAAATTGATTTAACGGTATATTCGTCGGTTCAAAGGAATATACAGATTGGAAAGAAACTCAGTGGCACGAAGCCGAAATGGTCACTTTCAAGCTATAAATATGGATGGATACTAGCATATTCAAGGCCTAAGAGTGGTATTTAATGTTTTTAATCAAGTAGGTTTTTGGCGTGTTAGCTTGAAATTTAGTCGAGATTCGTTCGAATATTGGTCGTCGATGTAAGGGTTCGGTAAACAATGCCTATTTTATGTCATTTTTAAAACCAAACTTAAATGGAGCATGATTCCCTTCCGTTATATACTTTTAACTCATCAGAGCCTATTTGGAAGCCACATGCCTCACACCACCGACCCACTAACAGGGTTGAAGAGACGAACTCTCCCATTGGTCGTGTTTTCGATCAGTTTTTTGATTACTGTGTTGTGTTTTATATTAGTCGCACTCAACCAAAACCGTGCGCTAAATATGAATCTGGATAGCTTTGCTACTCACCAGACACTGAGCTTGGAAGCGTTTATCGGCAATGATGTGGCTTACATTGGCTCTGGGGCTAATTTTTTCTATTCTAACGAACCTGAAAACTGGGATAAATTTGATCGTTTTGCTCAGCAAACTATAAACGGCTCAAAAAGCTTAATCGGCTTGCAGTGGATGCAAAAAGTGCCGGCAGACGAGATTGCCGAACACACTGCTAAGATGAAAGAAAAATACCCGTCTTATCAACTGTTCACTATTCCAAAACACGAAGCAAAGTCCTTTGGTTACATTTTAGATGGCGAGCCAGCGTTCATTGCTAGTGACCTCTACCCCAATACTGAAGCTAACGACAACGTTCTTGGTTTCTACTCCTCTCGTGAGCGATTCAAGCTGGTTTTAGACAATATTAAACAGACACGTAAAGCGAATATCTCGGACAAAGTACGTCTGATTCAAGATGGTCTAGCTCAAGATACGCCTAAGACAGGCATGCTGGTTTATCACCCTGTGTTTGAAGGCGAAAGTGATAACCTACTTGGTGTTGTGATTGGCGTGGTTCGCACAACTTACTACTTTGAGAACCTGTTAGCCTCTGCCGTCGGTGATATGGATGTTTACATTCGTGTTACTGACACGGGATTTGAAGCCGAAGATTCCCCAATTCTATTTGAAACCGCCGGGTATGAAGGTGTGACAGGGCATCACATTACTAAGACCATTGAATTGACCAATCGGGATTGGAAAATTGATTACAAAATAGATTCTTGCATCTCTTTTTATGGTTATCTCGTGTTAACAGGAATCGCGTTGGTTGGTACAACCATTTCATTACTACTTGCTTATATCGTGAATATGCAAATCCGTGAAAAAGAACGTCTATATCAAATGTTGGATGAAAGAACCGAAGAACTTCGCTTCTTAGCTAACCATGACAGCCTTACTGAAGTCTATAATCGACGTGCATTTAACAAGGAGTTAGAAAAGGTCACTGAATCTGGTCAATCGTTTAGTTTGATTGGGTTTGATGTAGATAAATTCAAAGGCATCAACGACCAATTTGGTCACCCCGCGGGTGATGCTTTGTTGATTCATGTGATTCAACTTATCTCCGTTAGCTTGAAGGAGGGCGATTATGTGTTCCGTCTCGGTGGTGATGAATTCAGTATCATTTCCAGCATATCAGACCATGAATCGTTAGCTCGATACCTGGAATGTATTCTTCGTACAGTGAGCCACTCTCATTGTGAGTACAAAGGCCAACAGTTAAATTGTACGTTGAGTATTGGTGCAACTATTCATTCGACAGAAAACATTGAAGAGATACTTCAGAAAACCGACAGTATGCTCTATCAAAGTAAGTTAAATGGTCGAGATCGCGTCACAATTGCAGGCTAAATGAGCACTTAGTGCGACTAGGGTCGAGTTCTTTATTAGGCTCATGTACAATTTCACGAAATTTTTGACGAGAGAATTAGGCGACGTATGAATCACAATCGAGTGGTGTGTTTCGATTTGGAAATGTGCTGTTGGAGCGAAGACGGTGTAGGAACAACAGGTGAGATCATTGAAGTAGGTCTTGCTGAGATTGATCTAGCATCTGGCACTATCGTGAAGCGAGCACAATACTACGTTAAGCCAGAGAAAGACGAAGTCTCTCTATTCTGTGCCGAGTTAACGGGCATTACACCTCGAAAAATCGAAAAGCAGGGACGCCCATTAGAGTCTGTCATCAAGTCGATGATTAAAAATTTCGGTGGTCCAAAAAAAATCTATGCAGCGTGGGGACGTGACGACCTCATTTTACACAAAGAGTGTATCGAGAAAGGCATCGAGCCTCCGTTCAGTGAGTTCTTGAATATCGCAACGCTTTATCGAGTTCAGAATCGATTGAAAGACAAACGCATTGGTCACCGCGCCGCTCAAGAAGCGAAAAACATTGAGTGGGAAGGCCGTCAGCACTCTGGTTATGTTGATGCTTACAACTTGGCTAAGCTAACGCTGACGATGCTGTAGTCATTGCGTTAAACAGGCACTTGGTTAAAAACTTAAAACCAGCCTGATTCTTATGAGTTATTCAAATTAAGAGCCACCTACTTATTAGGTGGTTTTTTTGTACTTGCTATTTGAGGGTAATTACTATCGAAAGAAAACTCATATCAGCGAGTGGTTTATCAATAGTAAATGGCTACATCGCTTATTTAACGAGTGAATAATATTGGTTTGAAATTTAGCTTTTTAATTAATATTAAATCGCAGGTTGTAGCCTTGATTGGGTAGGGCTAGATGATAGCGTTAGCTCACCCAAAACAAGGAGAATAGGATGAAGAACATTATTAAGTATGGAATGGCATTGGGAGCCCTAAGCGTGAGCGCATTGGTTTCGGCACAATCCGTTGTATTGATTAACACTTTTTCAGTCGAGCCAGTCCATGAAGCTGCGACATTAACGTATTGGGAAGATGCGCGAGATGTATTGGTGAAGCAACCCGGATATATATCCACTAAATTGCACCGCTCTTTAAGTTCGGACGCGACATACCGCTTTATCAATGTCGCTGAATGGGAGAGTAAGAAGCAATTCCATGATGCAATACAAGTGATGAGAAAAGAGCTACCACCTTTAAAAATCGAAGGGGTTTCTGCTGACCCTAACTTGTATGAAATTATTCGCGACTAATTAGGAAACCACATAATGAAAACAATTCAAGGAACCTTTTTAGCTATTTTTAGCTTTCTATTTTCAGCGATTCTATTCTCTAGCTATAGTCATGCTGCGGCATACGGCGTGTCAGTGGCTTGGAAAACCGATGATGCTCAAGCGGTATTTGAGGTGATGCCTCAGCAGAAAAAAGCATTTGCTAATTTAATTGATGCTGGCTTAATTCACGATATGTTTGTTTCTGAAAGCTTTATTGGCGAAAAGCAGTTTCCAATAATTAAATTTGTAATGGAAGCTGATAGTGAAGAGGAAGTAAGACGCGTTATTGGAAATCTTCCTTTTCAATTTAAAGAGCTAGCTGAAATAACAGAAGTAAGAGACATCGGAAGTAAATGGCTAGACACTCAAGTTGCTTTTAAAAACTACGCGATTGAGTTGACTTGGAAAGAGCCAGAAGATCAAATGCTGGTAGATAAAATTATTAGCGTTGATTTGCAAAAAGTGGTCGATTGGAGCACTCAAGGTGTGATTACTTCGGCTTATATAAAAAATCAGTCTATTGCCGAGTCAAAGCCAAATCAGATAGCGATGATTCGACCAATATATTCTATCGCGGTACTGGCCAAGGATGAGCAACATGCTCTTGATATTGCAAGTGAACTTAACGCCGTTAAATTAGGCTTCGCTAGCGTCAATGTCAGTGAATTGGGCTTTAAATTATCCCTGTGATTTTGAATTAATGTAAACCCTCGTGTTATTCTAAGGTGAGATTATTAACAGTGTTAACTCACCTTATGAATAATAATAAATTACAAGAGTATGATTTGGTTATTGAACTTGATGACCGTACATTGATTAACCCGTCATTGAATAAAGTCGTGACATTGTCGCCATCTGAGTGCCTGCTTTTAAAGCATTTAATGGACAACTGTTCACAAACTTTAGGTCGTGAATTCCTTTTAACGCATTGTTGGCCGGGGCGCATTGTTACTAACAGCTCTCTGAATGTCGCAATCAAAAATGTTCGCAGTGCTCTCAAAGAAGTAGGGTCCGACTGCAAAGTAATTACTGTACAAAAGGAAGGCTACTGTTTTGTTGCTCCGGAGAACAGTGTCGAACCAGATAGCGGTACCGCTCTTGAGCGCAATATTGTATCTGAAAACCTTGCCGAACAAGACAAGTGCATCCCCCAATCTGCCAGTTTGGGTGAACAGGAAGGTTCTATTTGCTCGGAATCCACTGTGCTGGAGTCAAAATCAGCTTCTGATTTAAACGAAGTCGCTGACACTCAAGGGCTATCAGAGAATGTTCAGGCACAAGGCAAGCAAGCATCTTCTAAGTTTATCCCGCTTATTAGTGGACTCGCGGTAAGTCTGTTTATAGTTATTATCCTGTCTTATCTTGGGTTGTTTATGGAAAGAGCTTCCATCAAGGGTGTCGATGTATACCATGATAGCGTCGAGTTAGAACAAGAGCTGGTGGAAGACTTAACTTCACTTGCGAAGCCGGGCGTAGAGGCGATCTATCTCCACCGCATGGGTATCGAGTGTGGTGGTATGCAAGTGGTGGTGCTAGACGAAAGTGGTTGGCACGACATTAGTGCAGATTTCAAGTTTGGGCGCTGTTCACAAGGCCAGAAAGAGGGTGTAAAGGTAGAAGGAACTGCAGATGAAGCGTAACTTTTGGCTGCCGATTGTTGTAACCGTATTTGTGATCTTGGCGTTTGGTTTAGTCTCTGGAGTAGCGACCAAAGGTTCGTATCAGTTTGAAAGCCAGTACGAGAATTATGGTTGGGAGGTTTTGACCCTTGAGCTAAATAATGGACGCTCAAAAATGCGCTATGTCGGCTATGACCGAAATGGACGAGTCGTGCAAACCAAGCAGTTGTTTGGTGTGTTCCTACGTTGGGGCAATCACTATTACTTCTATCAGCTTGAACAGCACCAAGCCCACGGAGACCAAACCTTCAACGTTAAAAATCTGTTTATCAAGCACCATGACAATAAGCGCAGTGTTTTGATATCCGATCAACGAGGCGCTTACATTACGAAAGACGGTACGATCCTAGAGCTCAACGGCATTCTCTATGGGAAGGCAATGCGCTAATTGGTGATGCGACAAGCTAAGCGCTTAATTAGGACAGGTTTTTGGAATGGGGCGTTACTAACAATCAACAGCAGCGTTAGGTTCATTGCCTAACGCAGCTCATTTGTATGACTAGCTTAGTCTTCGCCAAGTACGTCAAGTTTGCTCTTGATGAAGTCTTTGTGGTCAACGTAGAGAAGTTCAGCGGTTTTTCTAATCACTGAATCTTCAAGTGGATCAATCTCTCCGTCGGCATGTGCTACTTCCCACATCGCCTTAATCAGGTCGATTCGCACTGGCTGTGACAATTCGCGCAGTTGTGAAGTGAAATCATACAAAGAAACAGATTGTTCAACTTGCGGTTCAGCTTGTTGTAACAAGGCTTTCGACTCTTCTTCTGTAATGCCCAACAGACGTTGCAGTAAGTTCAACTTTGCTTCTTGCTCTGACTCGTTGATCTCATGGTCTGCGCCTGCGACTTCGCATAACAAACTGGCGATAGCTAAGTTTGGTGAGGCGGTAGGTGTTTTGCCTAAATCAGAGCCTTCGACCAACTGTTTAAATAACGATGTAAGTGAATTAAACATATGAGCGTTCCAGTAATAGTGAATATTATAACTATTGGGCCTACAGAGTGTGATCGCAAGCCCCTTTACTTAAAACTGACATTACGTATAAGCCAGCAATAAGGAACATATCCTAGGTCGGCTCCGGAAAACGCGTCACTTTGCCATCGCCGCTTAGAGTGGTAATCGATTGTGGCTTACCATCGCTATCTAGCCTTAACTCTCCAATCGCGCTGCGGTTTGAAAGGCGATAGAAGGTCTGATTGTCAGGGCTTCGCTTTTCGATCTTCAAGCGTTTACGCTTAGTGAAATAGTTCAAGACTGAGCGAGGGCTGTACAACAAACGGTCCCATACATCGCAGAATTTAAGCAGAGGAGCAGGGAATTGATTTTTAATGCCACTACAGGTGATTTGATAGATGTTCGGGCTGTTACGGCGATATCTCAGCTTGATATCGTAAGCAAATGAGTAGTGAACATCGCCAGAAAGCACCACGAAGTTGGTCGGTGTTTTGGTATGGGTAAAGATGCTGATCAGCGTATTAGCACTGCCCGGGTGTGCCATCCAGTTTTCAGCGTCGATCACTAATGGCTTGCCTATGGTCGTTGCCATCTTTTGCAGTGTTTCAATAAACTTCACGCCAAACATCGGCGCAGCAGAAACGATCACCACTTTATCTTGATGCAGTAACTGATGTTGGAACTCAATCAAGGCTTCCCAGTCCATTAAACCTGAAGGTTTATTCATGCGTGACTCTGAACGCCAACGGCGGGTTCGAGTATCTAACACAATGACTTTGGGTGAAGTGTCTATCGTGTAATGCCACTCTTCAAAGCGATTCAGTATCTCAATGAAGGCTTGATGCTTGTCTGGTTCTATTCGGCTAATAGAGTGAGTAGTCACTGCATTACCGGCTTCATTATGCTTTTCTGTAATGGCACGCACTTGAACAGTAAAAAGCTGTTTTGCTTGCTCGATGAACGCTTCGTTAAAGCTTTCCGGTTTGTTACCCCAACCCTGGCACATCCAGTAGGCGGCAAGGCCATTACCAATCACTTGAGTAGCGAACTGGTTTTGATCGACAGCATGCTCCCAGCCCACGGTAAGGTTCCAATCATCAGTAACATCGTGATCGTCGAAGATCATGTAAGTCGGAATGTGCGCGAACAGACGTTGTACTTGCGGCAAGCCAGCAATGAAATCATCGATGATGACGCTTTCATCACGCCACTGTTGCTGCTCAGTCGGTGTTAATTGGCGTCCTCCTTGAGTGAAGTTATTCTCAATTAAACGCTCTCGATTGACGCATTGCCACAGTGTTGGAGACCAAACCAACAAGTACATCGCGATAAACTCGGACAGCGTGACCAAGTGGTTTTCACAATCGGTAGAACTAAAAATCGGCACGCCACGATTCGGGAAGAACTTATCGAGCATGGATTCTGAAGCGGTGTGGTGCGGCAAATAGTGATGACGCTGATATAAGTGGTATTCACTGTTATACAGAGCATCACTGCTGTTGATTTTTTTAATTTGCGAGTCAGTCGGTAAGCTCTCACCAACAAGACCAAGTCGTTGAATCACTTGCTGAATAGCATCTAGCGTCGGGCCTGCCACATGGTCGGCGTAGATCTGATCGCCGCTCATCATAAGCATATCGGGTCTTTCTACGATGCTTTGATCGGCAATCTTGTTATCGGCTGCGACTAAACTGTCTTTGCTTGGATGATGTGGATTACGACAAGAGCCATGCAAAATGTAATCAGCCGAGGTCGATATCTTAAACTCAACGCGAGATTTACCGTTGTAAACAAGGTGAGGGGCGAGCTCTTTTAGTGAGCCTGTTTCTGTGTGAATATCATATTCAAGGGGCGTATTGGTTGGAAACTCACCTTGTAAGCGAATTAGCGTTACCCACGCATGTGTACCGATTTGAATCGAATCATGCTCTTCAAGCGATGAGGTATAAAACGGTTGGTCTTGCTCTACGTTGGAATGGCCGATTTCTCCAACGAGATCTGTTTCGTTAACATATAGCTCAGCTCTGCCTGTAAGAGGCGAGCTGGTGGCTAACCAAAGTACCACTTCAGTCGCGGTGGTTTTTCTTAAAATGGGTCCGGCGAGTAACAGGGGAAGAGATGATGTCGTAGAGGGTTTCAATACGGTACCTAAAATCGTTGGTGGCTAGTCGTCGTGGTGTTCTTTTATTTCCGCTTCATGCGCGTCGAAAACCGATGTTTTCAGTTCTGGCATTTCAGGTTCAATTACTTCGAATTCTCTTGTTTGAGGCTTGCTTATTTCAAGCTCCGATAACTCAGACTTTCTTGCTTCAGACTCAGTTGCTTCAGACTCAGTTGCTTCAAGAACTTCGATAACTTCCGAGCTAGAAAGTTCATGGCCCATTAGAAATATTGCCAATAAGGCATCGGCTTTTGTCTTGGTATCGGATGTGTCGTCTAACACCTGCTCCAGTTTTTCACGAATCATCGCGATTTCGTGTTCAACAAAACCGCGGCCTTCTTCATCCCCTTGATTGTCTTCAGGGGCATTATCAAATTCAAGGAATAGCATGTCGCCGTCTAGGTTAGTATTCACCAAGCGTTCGGGTAGCCACGCTTCACCCATAACAATATCTGGATCGGAATCTTTGGGTAAGTGGTCTATAATGTTTTGTAATTCTGAGACTTTCACAATACTTTCATTTAACCGAGAATATTCTTTATTGTAACGGTCAATCTCGATCAAACCTAAAAATTGTTGGCTAGAATAGTCAATAAATGTCTAACCAGTACCACAAAACTTATTACAAAGAGTAATTAAACAAGAATGAAGCGCAAATTTTCACCGAAGCTCATCTCGTATGGGACAATTCTACTAAGTAACGCTTTTCTAGCGAACAGCGTGGCGTGGGCTACTGAAGAGCAAGAGTGGGGGATTGCGGCGATGTTTCGTACCGCCAGTATTCCTTACGACACGTCAGGTGGGGACCAAACGGTTAGCTCTTTTGTTCCAATGCTATTTTTCAAGAACGACTATGTGTTTATTGATGGTACTGAGATGGGAGCCTACCTCTATCAAACCGATGACGAGAAATGGTCTTTTAATGCTATCTCTCGCATGCGTTTTATTGATATCCCGGCTTCTGAACAGAATGCAATTGAAGGTGACACTGCGGATTTTGGTGCTCAACTGACTTACCAACTTGATGGCCCTTGGTCTGTCGAGACGGAATTAATGAGTGACAGTGAATTTAACCTTCACGGTAACTTACGAGCGAAAGCTAAGTATGAAACCGGAGACTGGGAATTTTACCCAAGCGCGACACTTCGTTATAAAAGCGCTGATTTCAACAGCGAGTATTACTCAGCTGGTAATGAAACCATTGGTGCAGGTGTTGATCTGAATGTTGGTGTAGAAGCCCGTTACCATGTGATTTCGAACTTGTACTTATTGGGTTCAACCAGTGTGACTCGACTGGATGATAACGCTTATGACTCTTCTATTATCGAAGATCGTTACCAAGGCGAGCTTTACCTTGGTTTTGGTTTCTTCAACGACAAAACAAAAGCGCCTAAGCCTAAGTTAAGTAACGCACCTTATTTACGAGTCGCGCACGGTTGGGCAACGCCGTCGAATATCGGCGACATCATGAAATTCAACACCGAGAAAGACGAGTACAATAACCAACTTACATCATTCTTTTATGGCCACCCTTTAACTGATGAGATCTTTGGCTTGCCGTTGGATATCTACTTAACGCCAGGTATCGCTCACCATTGGAGTTCAGAGGTTCAATCCAGTAGTACGGAATACATCATTGCGATTAAAGCGTACTACACCTTTAACTGGCCAACGCAGTGGCGATTCGGTGTTGCAGAGGGTATGTCTTACATAGATTCGATTACTTACATCGAAGGTTCTGAAATGGATCGTAAGGGCTACACGGCAAGTCACTTGTTAAACTACTTGGACTTCTCATTTGATGTGAATGTCGGTGACCTTATCGGTAAGAATGACCTCAACAATTTATGGTTTGGTTACTCATTGCATCACCGCTCGGCGATCTTCGAAAATGCGTCCCAGTTTGGACGTATCAAAGGTGGCAGTAACTACAACACGGTTTACTTCCAATACGAGTTCTAAACCATTATTTCGATAATACCATTATTTCGACAATATAAAAAATGCTGCTCTCAATGAGCGGCATTTTTTTATTATCAAAGAAAACAGAGATAATCACTATTTGCCACTGCTAATCAATTATTCGAAAGTCACTTTAACTGAAATCTAATATATGGGTTTATTCTGATTATCTAATATTTCCTGCCTGCTTTTTGGATTTTACTACTATTTGATTATTTAACTTTCTTTCATTATTTGTTAACTTTTTTATATTATTTACAATGACTTATATTATGTTGTCATCCTGGATTTTTATGATGCTCTAACTGTGTTTGTTATCTGTTAATCGATTGTTAATTGCTGTGCTGGTCACGTTAATTATTTAATTGCCTCTATATGATGAGCTCGAATTTATATAACAACAACGTCAGCTAGGAAGAATAATGAAAGCATATGTATTTGATGGAAAAGACAGCGCGAAATTGGAAGAACGTCCAATCCCTACAATTGAGAAGCAAAGCGATGTCATCGTAAGAATCGAGAAAACCACAATTTGTGGTACGGATTTACATATATTAAGAAACAACGTTGCGACATTTAAGCCAGGCACAATAATGGGCCATGAAGGGGTTGGTATCGTTGAAGAGTGCGGTGAGTTGGTGAGTAAGTTTAAGCCAGGCGATCGCGTGATCGTGTCATGTATTACTTCATGTGGTAGCTGCAAAATGTGTCAAGTGTCTAAATTTGGTCAATGTTTAGATGGTGGCTGGCTACTTGGTAATGAAATTGATGGCTGCCAAGCGGAATACGTTCGAGTTCCTTATGGTGATACAAGTCTGCACCTTGTTCCTGATGACATCGATACAGACTCTCTGATTCTATTGAGCGACATTTTCCCAACAGGTTACGAAGTGGGTGTATTAGATGGGCAGGTTCAGCCGGGTTGCTCTGTTGCCGTCATTGGTTGTGGACCTGTTGGCCTTGCGGCCCTAATGACCTCTAAGTTCTTCACTCCAAGCGAAATCTATGCAATCGATACTAACCCTCATCGACTGCAAGTGGCTAAAGAGCTAGGCGCGACTCATGCTATCGATAACTCAGATGGTAGTGCCGTGCAGCAAATCCTCGACATGACCGACGATGTGGGTGTGGATGTGGTGATTGAAGCTATCGGTATTCCTGCTGGTTGGGATATGTCTCAGAAGTTGGTGTGTCCAGGGGGCAATATTGCAGTACTTGGTGTTCACGGAAAATCTGCAACGATTAACCTAGAAGACATGTGGAAACGAAACTTCACTATGACAGCTGGCATGGTTCATACCAACACAACGCCAATGTTAATCAAGCAAATTAGAGCGGGTTATTTGGAACCTCAAAAACTGATTAGTCACCAGTTCAATTTAACAGAGTCAGAAGAAGCTTATTCAACATTTATCCATGCTTCAGACCACAAGTCGTTGAAAGTCATCATTTCTAACGATTGTTCATAAACAGCGAATTGTTGAGGTTAGCTTGATTAGTAAACCATTTAAAATACTCGTGATAGGTTTAATCGTGAACCTATCGATCGGTATCCTATATGTATGGGGCGTTTTCAGTGAACCTTTGGCTGAGGCGCTAGGTGTTGATCCTAAGGACGTAGATGGGCCTTATCAGACTTCCGTGTTCGCATTTTCGGTAAGTCTATTTTTGGCTGGGGTATGGCAAGACAAAATAGGACCAAGGAAGGTCACAATACTTGGTGTGTTTCTTGTCGGGGCGGGGCTTTTAGCGTCCGGTTATGCCTCAACATTAGCGGAATTGCAGGTTACCTTCGGGTGCATGGTCGGTGCGGGGATGGGTTTTGCCTATGCCTGTATAGGCCCATGCACCATGAAGTGGTGGCCAGAGAACAGAAAAGGGTTGGTTAGTGGCTTAACCGCTGGTGGGTTTGCGATGGCGGCACTGTATTTGGCTCCGTTATCGACCGTTCTCATCGAACACCATGGCATCTTAGATACGTTCAAGATCCTTGGTGTCGGTCTACTCTTCATGATCCCGATGGCGTCACTGTTGGTGAATCCACCCAAAGGATATGTTTCAGAAATTCCCGGAGGAAAGGCTGCAGGATATGGATCAGACATAAACATCCAGTGGCTAGATATGCTGAAAACACCACAATTTTACCAGATATGGTTAATGTTCATGGTGTCATCAGCAGCAGGCATCATGCTTATCGGCTCTATTGGCAACGTCAGTAAATCGATAGGATTAACCGCTGAAGAAATTGCGTTGGGTATCATTTTATTAGCGATTTTTAATACCGCAGGGCGAGTCATTGGCGGCGTTGTATTCGACAGGATAGGGCGCGTTCATACTCTGGGCTTAATATTCATGTTGCAAGCGGTCAATATGGTGTTTTTTACAACCATTGAAACCACGATTCCTCTCATGATCGGGATCTCCGCAGGCGCTATGTCTTATGGTGCGTTATTCGGTGTTTTCCCTCCAGTAACAGCGGTGGATTATGGTTTGAAGACGTACGGAACCAACTTTGGAATACTCTATTCAGCATGGGGTGTGTCAGGGTTCTTCGGAGGAATACTCGCCTCGGTAGCGGGGACGGCTGAAAACACCTATTTGGCTTACGCTGCGCTTTTGGTTTCGATTACCGTAATGAATTACTTAATGAAACCCGTTGATAAGTCTGTGCTATTAAAAGACGAAGTTAATCTGGAATACTAAACACGAGACCAGTGAAGCCTTATTGCCTTCAAAGTCTCTACCAGTAACGTGTTTTCACCTAATGTTGGCTTGGGCAATCTAAGCCAACATTTTTTATACTCTGTTCACGTGGTAAGAATACTGTCACCGGAGTGAATCGCTCGCGATGTATTAGCCATGTTCGTTCACTCTCTTCCTAGTTGCCGCCTCTTCATATCCATGTAATTCGCTACTTGTTCATTCTGTGAGACTGGCTAGAACATGCTAGTCCTCTCACATGTTTCAGCTTAAATGCTTAAAGGTTTAAGCAGTAAGTTTCGATCTGACAATCCCATAATCACAAAAGGTAAATGACCACATTGCTGACAATGTTACTCAGATGGGAATATCCGTTGTGAAACGTTTATACACAAAGGTCGATACGAGAAATGATAAAAAAAAGCCTTTTAGCCACCTGTACCCTTATGGCTAGCATGTCTGCGTTCGCTGATGTCACTATCACTGAACTTACCGTTAACCCGCAACTCTACCCGGTAGGGTTTGAAGAACATTTACAGAGAAATTTGGACTTCTTTGTTGATGGCGTAGGTGTAGATCAAAAAGCCAAAGTTCCATACGACACGATTTTTGTCGATAAAGATGGCCAGATTGAACACGCGTATTACGTCAATACTACAGAGATTGGTCTTTACCTAAACGTACTGGTTGAAGCTCACAAAAATGGCAATGCCGATGCGTTAGTGCGTATTAATGAAACCTTGGATGCGCTAGCAAGTGCTCCGACTTGGAAAGGACTATTTTACTGGCCTTATGACATCGAGGGTGATCAACTTAAACCGAATAAAGATGGCATCGTTCCTGCGGTAGATAACGCCAACCTAGCCTTTGCTCTTGCGGGTGTGGCGGGTGCTTATCTGGATTCAAAACAAGCCGATGAAAAGCAAGTCATCGCTAAGGTTGAATCTATTCTTAACAGCCAAACCGACGGCTGGGCCGAACTCTATGATGAGAGCCGCGGGCTACTTTACTCGGGCTGGTCAACAACCAAGCAAGCGCCACTGACTTACCATATTGATCGTAAAGCCAATGAAAGCCGACTCGCGCCAATCTGGGCTCACCTGATCACTCAAGACTCAGAAAACACAGTGCCAAAAACTGCGTTTAACAACATGGAGTTATACACGCAAGATTACTACCTAGATGGCAAGAAATACTCTCCGATGCTGACTTGGGATGGTGCGTATTTCCAAGGCATGCTTTCGATGATTTGGTTGGAAGAACGCTCATTGATCCCAGATTTCTCGATGATCGAAGATATGACAGAGATCCAAAAGTACCACGCTATCAAGCATCAAATTCCTTTCGTGTCGTCCGCAGCAACGGTTGACGATGGTTATGCGGCATTCGGTGTCCCAGAGCTATCAGAATCTAAAGTTCGTTTTAACAATACTGATATCGCTGGTGGTGATACCGGTACACCTCATGCGCTAGCGCTTTCTTACATGGTGAATCCATTTGAAGCCGTAAAACTGTTGAACACAGTGATCGACTACTACCCACAACTTGAAACGCCATATGGCTGGTATGACGCGATAAACGGCAAAGGTGAAACCTCGACGAAAATTCTGTCTCTAGACCAAGGTATGTTTGTCGGCGCCTTCCTTTCACCGGCTATCAACCAAGATGTGCGTAAGTACCTAGAAAGCAAAAATTACTACGCCGCCATTGTTGATATGTATGAAACCTTTGAACCAAATAATAAATAGACAGAGGAATGAACCGTGAACTTTGAAAAAGCAGTGAACGCAATAAAACTAACAAGCTTCGTTCCTTTGTTAGCGCTAGCTATTCCTCTGACAGCCAATGCTGATGAACCTGTAACAGAAGAACAAGCTGAAATAGAAACAGAAGTTGGATTATGGAGTGATCATGAGTATAGGGACCTTATTTTAAGTACCGAATCAGCACAAAGCAGTAATGCAGCCCCGAGAACTCGTGCACTAACGGGTATCGAGTACGAGCATATTGACAACGAAAACCAACCCAATGAAGAGCTTCTTCACTATATCTACGCTGATGGTTTTACCCGTGTGACTGATAACTTCAGCATGGGTTACGTATTTAAAGAAATACACCATAGCCGAGGTGGTGAAAGTACTGGATTGAGTAATTATTCCGAGCTGATTCCAAGTTTTTACTGGCGTCAAAATGACAATGTTGCTTACAACCTGATGTTGTCATATGAAAAAACAATTGGCGAATGGCACTACGACAAGTATATGGCAAAACCGGGCATTGACCTAAGCTTTGGCCGTCACTTCTTACACTTAAGTGCAGAGCTTGGCTACAAAGATGAAAGGCAAGGTCCGGGCAGCCGTGGAGCGTTCATTGAGTCTGAGCCTTTGTACCTTTACCGCTTAGATAACGGCATCAATATCGGTGCAAAGGTCATCTATGTTGAAGAGCATAACGACTTCAACTATGTCGAGTTTGCCGTTAAGCCTTTAGTACAATTTAACTTTGATAACGGCAATTACTTAGAGCTGCGTTATGAAAGAGGTACGTTAGATATGGGTTCAGATCCAAGTAATCGCGACCATTATGACTATGATGTTTATGCGCTATACACGGATCTTCCAATCAATGAACATTTTTCCTTCTTGGCTGATATTCAGGTTAAAGATC
Organism: Vibrio sp. T20; assembly: GCF_007858795.1. Taxonomy (NCBI): domain Bacteria; kingdom Pseudomonadati; phylum Pseudomonadota; class Gammaproteobacteria; order Vibrionales; family Vibrionaceae; genus Vibrio; species Vibrio sp. T20. Next base: position 165,414 of record NZ_VFEB01000093.1, on the reverse strand, counting down.
GCCACGCAGATACGGCACCTTGGACTGGGGACCAATTGGTATGGTTCTCCAAAGTCGGGATTGTTTGGAAGTTCTAATAAGCAACTTTAGTTACCGTGGGATTACTGATTAGCCACAAAAAGGCGCAAATTTGATAATCCCACACTTAACCACTTGCACTATTGTTTGGATATACCGCGAAGGAAGGTGTGACCTAAATAGTGAACGCATTTATAAATAGGAATGCAGAATCATGGCGAAAGTAACGCTACAAAATGTAAACAAAGTCTATGACAACGGCTTCCACGCTATTCACGATGTGAGTTTAGACATCAAAGATGGTGAATTCATGGTGCTTGTTGGTCCATCGGGCTGTGCTAAATCCACGATGCTGAGAATGGTCGCGGGCTTGGAAAGCATTACCGATGGGCAGCTTGTGATTGGTGACCGAGAGTGTAATGACCTGCCGCCAAAAGACCGTGGCATCGCAATGGTATTCCAGAATTACGCTCTGTACCCCCACATGACCGCATACGAAAACCTAGCATTTGGTTTGGAAACGGCAAAGAAATCGAAAGCCGAAATCAAAGAGCGTGTCGCCAAAGCCGCTGAGCTTCTTGAAATCACCGACCTGCTCGATAGAAGGCCAAAGCAGATGTCAGGTGGTCAGCGCCAACGTGTAGCCTTAGGACGCGCAATGGTACGTAACCCGGATGTGTTCTTATTCGATGAACCGCTATCTAATCTAGATGCAAAATTGCGTGTGTCGATGCGTCGCCGAATTATTCGTCTGCACAGCCAACTTCAAGAATCAGGCAAGCCTGCAACCATGATCTATGTAACCCACGATCAGGTTGAAGCGATGACCATGGGAGACCGCGTCTGCATTCTTAACCAAGGTCGCATCATGCAAGTCGATACGCCGATGAATGTGTACCACAACCCTAAAAACAAGTTTGTTGCTGAGTTTATTGGCTCCCCAGCCATGAATATGCTTGAAGGCACTCTATTGGATCAAAGCGGTAAAGTGTGCGTTCAACTCAATGAGCACACCATCGAATTGTCGCAAGCACATCAAGAAAAAGCGAAAGAGTGGGTAGGGCACCGTGTTCACCTTGGTATTCGCCCTGAGCACTTGTCGGTCTCTAATCAAGCGAATCAAAACACGCTACCGGCAAAAGTTGAGGCGAAAGAAGAGTTAGGGTCAGAAGTCTACTTACACGTTACCATCTTCGATAAACCGGTGGTTTGCAAATTACTCGATACCGAGCAAACACCTGATGTCGGCACTCATTGTCACATTCAACTTCAAGTCGAGAAATGCCACGTCTTTGATGACGCTTCTCAAGAAAATATCCACTACACAGAATCAAAATAAGTTTGGAGTAAAGCTTTATGCACCACATTCAACCTGGATCACAAATGAGCGTTGGCAACGAAAGCCTGAACCTCACATTCAACGCAGATGGCGTACTAGGCGCAATTCGCAGTGATCGTTTAATGGTGTCTTTGTTCGATACGCCTGACTCAGAAATGGCTATCTCGAATGTATTTCTTCGTGTTAAAGGCGAAGGTAAATTAAATGTCACACCACTGCTTTTTTTTAATAACAAGATTGAAACGTTTAAGCAGAGCGATGGTTCATTACAGTGGGTAACAACAACGGAAGACTTTGAAGCCGTTGTGTCGATTAAAACGGCTGACCATACGTTTTTCTATGATGTGAGCATTACCAACCTCTCTTCACAGCCACTGACGTATGACTTGATTTACGGTCAAGATGTTGGCCTTGCGGATGAAGGCGCAGTTAAAACCAATGAACTGTACTGCTCTCAGTACCTTGACCATCAAATCTTTGAAAACCAAATGGGTTATGTGGTTTGTAGCCGTCAGAATTTGCCTCAATCTTCAGGCAACCCGCGCATTCAATTGGGTTCTCTTTCACCTGTCGTTGGCTACAGCACCGATGGTTTCCAGTTCTTTGGTAAAGAGTTCAAGTTAACCGGTGAGGCCGTAGCATTGAACGCACCTCAACTTGAAAACAAAAAATATCAATATGAGATGGGCTACATCGCGCTTCAAACTGAAGAAGTCACGCTTGCAGCAGACTCGTCTAAGGAAGTGGTTTTCTACGGCGTTGTCACTGTGGATTTCCCGAAATCAAATTCGGGCGAGCCTATTGAACTGGAAGAGATTACAGCTAAGCACGCTCAACTAACATTATCTGAAGAGATGGAACGCGAGCCTTTATCTTGTGTACACCAACCTAAAGGCGAGTACCTGCAGGGCGAAACGCTGAGCAAGAAAGAGATCACAGAGTTCTTCGGTGATGATCAAACGTTCGCAGACGTTAAAGGCGGTGAACTGCTTTCATTCTTCTACGGCGACAACAAATACGTGACGCTGCCAGAAAAAGAGAAGCATCTAGAGCGTATGACAGGTCATGTGATTGCGTCGGGTAATAATCAAGATTACCAGCAAGCTATCATGAGCTCGACACATTATATCGGCGGTGTTTTCAACTCACAGCTGACGCTTGGCAATACCTCATTCAATAAACTATTGGGTGTGTGCCGAAACCCGTTAAACCAATTCACTCATGCAGGGCAAAGGGTATGGGTTGAAGTGGAAGGAACCTACCGCGTATTGGGCATGCCTTCGGCTTACGAAACTGGCCAAAACTATTCGCGTTGGATCTATAAACTACTTGGCGGCTACCTAGAGATCGTTTCGTTCTCAAGTGCGCAAAGCCCAATCATCCAGCTAGATATCACTAAGCACGGAATTGAGGCTCCGCTTTCAATCAAAATGTCACACCAACTTGTTTTCGGTAATAACGAAGGCGAAGGCAGTGTTGAGATTGCAAGAGATGGCGAATTGTTCACAGTGACAGGCAAAAATGAATTGATTGATCAATTCATGCCGCAGCTGAGCTATGGTCTTGCAGTGTCAGGCATGGACGTAACGGCGGAAACGATCGGACGTGCGGAGTCTGATTCAGTGGAGTACTTGGTACTGAACGGTTCTCTTGAAAGCTATTGCTCTATCGCGATTGGTGGTAAGACGGGCGCGCTAGACACTACCGCACAATTTATCGCGTTTGAGGCGGAACGCGAGCAATACCAAAAAGGTATTCAGTCGCTGACCAAAGGCTTCAATGTTGATTTCAGTGAAGACAATGGAAATAGCCAGCGCATCAATACGTGTCTGAACTGGTTCACTCACAACGCTTTAGTTCACTACTCAACACCACACGGCTTAGAGCAATACTCAGGTGCAGCATGGGGTACGCGTGATGTGTCTCAAGGCCCATTCGAACTGTTTATGTCGATGCAGGAATACGCAAAGGCAAAAGCGTTACTAGAAGAGATCTACAGCCACCAGTATCAAGAAACGGGCACTTGGCCTCAATGGTTCATGTTCGATCAGTATGCGACTATCCAACAAGAAGAAGCGCACGGTGACATCGTAGTATGGCCGCTCAAAGCTTTAGCTGACTACCTAAATACGACGGGCGACATCAGTATTCTGGATGTTGAACTGCCATACACGCTAGCAGAAGAAGGCTTTGTAAAGAGCGAAAGCCGCTTCACTTTAATGCACCATGTACAAACTCAAGTTCAGCATATGCTTGATAACCTCGTACCGGGCACATCGCTCTCTTGCTACGGTGATGGCGACTGGGACGATACGCTACAACCAGCGAATCAATCACTGCGTGAGAACATGGTGAGTGGTTGGACAATTCCACTCACGCTGCAAACGCTTAAAGGTATGTACCAAGCCCTTCAAGGCAGTGAACATCAAGACTACGCTGCTTCTTTGATGGAGTTGGCCGACAAGATGGAAAGTGATTACCACCATTACTTGATTAAAGATGGCGTGATTGCAGGCTTTATCCATTTTGATCGCGATGACGAGGGGAGTGTTAAGCAAATCGAACACTTGCTGCATCCATCGGATCAAAAAACGGGCATCAACTACCGACTATTGCCAGCAAGCCGCTCAATCATTTCAGAAGTGTTTGATCCAGAAATGGCAAGTTCTCACATGGACATCATCAAGCAGAACCTTGTGCACCCTGACGGTGTTCGATTGATGGACAAAATGGCCGAGTACAAAGCAGGCAAGCAGAGCTACTTTAAGCGCGCAGAACTGGCAGCCAACCTTGGACGCGAGGTAGGCCTTCAATACTGTCACGCTCATATTCGATTCATCGAAGCGCTATGTAAGTTGGGCGATGCGGAAGCGGTATTCGACAACCTGTACAAAATTATTCCAGTGGGTATTCAAGACCACGTGCCAAATGCTGAGCTTCGTCAGTCGAACGCGTACTTCTCAAGTTCAGATGCGAAGTTTAACGACAGACCAACGGCATACGACAACTTTGACCAAGTGAAGAACGGTGAAGTTGCAGTGAAAGGCGGCTGGAGAATTTACTCAAGTGGCCCAGGTATCTACGTGAACCAACTTATCTCTAACGTATTTGGTGTTCGATTCGCGCACAACGATCTCATTCTTGACCCGGTTATCTCTCCGCGAGTTGGTCAAACGAAGATCCAGTTCGAGCTTGATGAGAAGCCAGTGACCTTGGTTATCGACTTGGTTGAAGGTTCACACACGCCAAAAGCTATCTCGATAAACAGTGAAACGGTGCCATTCGAACTGACTGAGAACCGCTACCGCTCTGGTGGTGCGAAGATCTCACGCGAATGGTTACTTCAGAGATTGAGTAGTGAAGAAAACACCCTTCATATCTCCCTTTAATAATCTGTTGGGCTCAGCGATGGGCCCAACCCAAAGGCTGAGTATGAGAAAAATGCAAGGTGTGAAGAGCTGGGCTCTTAAAGGAAATAAGTGAAATGAAAGTGACTATTAAAGACGTAGCTAAAAAAGCGAATGTCTCCATCGCAACCGTTTCGTACGCAATGAATGACTGCAATCGCGTCAGTGAAAAGACGCGCCAGCATGTTCTCAATATTGCTCACGAGATGAATTATGTCGCTAACACCAATGCTAAGCAGTTAAAGCAGCGTCGTAGCTACGCCATCGGCCTGTTTTTAAACAATTGGTTTGGCCCGATTTACAGCGAGCTTGTCAAAGGTATCGAGAAGGTCTGTCACCAGCGTGGCTATGATGTCGTGGCTTGTAGCATGTATGGCAATGAAGACTCTACGGCTCACAAGTATATTCGAGATCGAGTTGTTGATGGCGCGGTGGTTTTAACCAATTCATTTGATACCGAGTTTCTAAAGTCGGTCGCAGGCCCAGATTTCCCTATGGTGGTTCTAGACCGAGAAATAAGTGCTCCCGGTATCTATAACATCCTTATCGACAACTTTGGTGGCGCATTCAGTGCAACCAAAGAGTTGGTGCTTAAGGGCTGCAAAGACATCTACTTCTTCACTGGGCCTGAAGACTCATACGATAGCAAGAAGCGACTGGATGGCTACATCTCAGCTTTGGGCTATTTCAATATACCAGTTAAAAACCATCATTTGATTAAAAGCGATTTCACAGAAAAGACCGCTTACAAGCAGATGAAGGAGTTATTGGAACAGGGGCGCAGGCCCGACGCGGTATTTGCGGCCAATGATGAAATGGCGATCGGCATAATTCGCGCAGCGAAGCGTTTTGAAATAGACATCCCGAGCGAAATGAAGCTCGTCGGTTTCGACAATATAAGAATGGCAGAGTTAATGATTCCGAGTTTAACGACCGTTACCCATGAGAAAGAGGGGATGGGGGAGCTTGCAGCATCAACGCTTATCAATGCGCTTGATGAAAAAGCTAAAGACTCACAAGCATTAACGATTTTGCCAACGTCATTAATTTTACGTGAAACTCTGTAGGATAGTTATGAAAAAGTGGTTGATTGGATGTGTGCTTGCGCTGAGTTCGCAAGTGTCACTCGCAGATAATACCCGTATCGAAGTCATGACCCCAGTGGGTAACTACATGGACTTTGTCCGTTCTGAGTTAGTTCCTGAGTTCAAAAAAAGATATCCAAACGTAGATGTAGTCGTATCAAACGATGAAAACCTGGAAACCCGCATGGCAGCAGGCGATGTGCCAAACCTATATGCAGGTGTGTTTGGTTACCAACCCGCGAAATACGCCAAGATGGGTAAGCTCGCTTACTTAGAGCAGTTCGAAGGGTTCAATGCGATGGAGGACAGGATCGATCCTGTATTCATGCAGAAAAATTACGGTCGAAACTACTACATCCCTTGGAATGCAACAACGACGCTGATGCTCTACAACAAAGAGCTGTTCATTGAAGCGGGTTTAGATCCAGAGGACCCACCTCAAACCTGGGACGAATTTTTACACGCGGCAGAAAAGATCAGCCAACTGCCTCCAAGAGCAGATGGCAGCCCAGTGTACGGCACCGTATTCTGGAACGAAGCACTGTCTTGGGGTAGCTGGTACTGGAGCATGCTGGCTCAGATGTACTACAACTTCAACGACGGCCAATACGGCTTGCTTAATCGTTTCGGTACCAACCCTAACTTCGATAGAGAAGAAGCGAACCTAGCGCTGTTCTTTGAAACCATGGCGAAGGCGCAGCAGTATGCTCCACTGACCATGGAGAAGAACTTCTTCTCACGCACCATTGGTATGTGGCCACAGTTTGGCTTTGGCTGGAAAGCAAACTTAACTGAAGCGGCTGGTAAGCCGATGGTGGTGGGAGAAGATGTTGGATTAGCACCGATTCCGACGCTGAACAAAGGCGACACCTCATATTCTACACTGGATGGTCGCGCGCTAATGATCTTCAAAAATAGCGTCGAGAAAGAGCAGCTGTCGTGGGCGTTCTTAGAGCTGATGATGGAAGATGAGTTTAACCACAAAGCGAATGTGGCGCTAGGACAACTGCCAACGCTGAACTCGCTAAAAGACCGACCTTACTACAATACATCAGAAGCCAAACCATTTGTTGAGCAACTACCAAACGCAAAACTGAATGAACCTTTTGCGCTGTCAGCAGACATGGCTGGAGTCATTCTAGAGCAGTATTCCAAAGCCGTGGTTAAGCAAGATGTTTCCGCTGAGGAAGCGGTAGAAGCGGCGGCGAAACAAGCTGAAAAACTCATTAACGAATAGTGTGATAGGTCTAAGTGAAACTATGAAAAAAGATAACCTCATAACCGGCTACCTGTTCCTTGCACCATGGATTGTGTACTTCGCGGTCTTTTTGATTTACCCGTTTTTCTTGTCATTTGAGAGTAGCTTTCTAAGCGTCAATATCCTCATGCCGGAGAACACTAAGTTCATCGGTTTAACCAATTGGATTACAGTGGTGACGGACTTCTTGTTTTGGAAGTCATTGTTCAATGTCGTGTTTAACCAAGTCATCTTCGTGTCGTTGAGCTTCGTGATTGGACTGGGTTTGGCCTTACTGCTCAATGAGATCAAATTCTTGTCGAGCATGTTCCGCACCATCATGTTCATTCCAGTAGTGACCTCTATCACTGTGGCGATGATCATTTTCGACTTCGTATCAGGTCCTTCAGGTCCAATTCAAAGCACTATGGTGGGGGCGAATCTTCTTTCAGAGCCGGTGTTCTGGAAGTTTGAAGAGTGGTTACCAATGCCTGTGATTGCAGTGTTCAGTGCATGGAAGTGGTTCGGTGTGCAGATGATCATCTTTCTAGGTGGTATCGCGAGTATCGATAAATCTTTGTTCGAAGCTGCTGATATTGATGGCGCGTCGTGGTGGCGTAAGACTAAGAAAATCACTCTGCCGATGATCATGCCACAGATCGTGTTTGTGATGACAATGAACATCATCAACGGCCTGCAGATGTTTATCGAAGTGTTCATGAACTTTGATTTAAACGGTGGCCCTTATCAATCGGCGCTGACCCCTGTGCTTTATCTCTACCAAACCGGTTTTGAGCAGATGAAGATGGGTGAAGCTTCAACCATTGGCTTAATGCTCGCTTGCGTAATTTACCTGCTGACGATGATGCAGTTAAAAATCACCAGTAAGGAAGACTAATCATGAATGCTGATAAGAAAAAAAACCTACTGATTTACGGCACTCTTCTGGTTGCCACCCTTATTGTGTTGTATCCGTTCTTTTACATGGTGATCAACTCATTTAAGACGGGTCCAGAGATTATGCACAGCCCGAACAGCCTGCCAAAAGAGTGGTCGTTTGCTGGCTACATCAAGGTGTTTGACTCAGTGAACTTGGGGAGAGTTTTCTTCAACACCATCTTCATCTCGGTCACTGTCACGGTACTGAACACATTGTTCTCATCGATGGTTGCGTATTCGATTGTTAAAACCAACTTACCTGGCCGAGAGTTTTGGCTGAAAGTGATTCTTGGTTCGATGATGATTCCGGCGATTCTTTTCACCATCCCAACTTACATGATGATGTACGAGTGGAACTGGATTAACACCTATCGCGTGCTGATCATCCCGGGGGCGATCAGTGCGTACAACATCTTCTTGATGGTGCAATTCATGAAGCAAATAGACAACGCTTACTTGGAAGCGGCTCGCATAGATGGTGCAAGTGAGATGCGTATCTTCTTCAAAATCATTCTGCCTATGATGCGACCAGCTTTGGCAACCGTCGGTATCCTGACCTTCATGGGTGCATGGAATGACTTTATGGGGCCGCTACTTTATGTTCGTGATGAGTCTCTGATGACGCTGCAGCTTGCTCTGTATAACTTTAAAACTGAAGTACCGGGAACCAACCTAGAGCAATTGTGGGCGATGACCACTATGATTGCGGTTCCTGTTGTGATTGTCTTTTTCTGCCTACAGAAGAACTTCATCAAGGCATTTACTGGCGTAGGGGTTAAGTAATGAAAGTATCGACAGGATATAAATTGTTAGTGCTGGCCTCGGTTATATTTATCGCTTATGGCTCCGCTTGGTTGAGAGCTTACTCACTATCGGAAAACTACTTTGCATACGCAGAGCAGCAATACGAAAAAGGTGAGCTGGTGACTGCGTTAAAAGGGATGAACAAACTCGAACTCAGAATTGAAGACGAGTATTTGGGTGGCTACCAGCAGGTGATTGAAACTTGGAGAAACGCAACGCTTGGTCCTAAGCCAGATGCGTACTACGAGTCATTAGAAAAACCTTCATTGATCATTGAACAACTTAACGAACAACAGTTAATGGAGTTCATCGAGATCTACGTTCAACTTGATTCTCGATATGTGCCAACGGCGGCCGACCAACTGCGACGCTTAGCGAAACAGTCTGGTAATGATGCGTTATACCAAGAGATGACCGAGTTTCTAACCGAAGCTTTCCCACGTTACAAAATGAAAGAGATCTAATCGATGGCTCTATACAAAGACAGCTCAGCGAGTTACCGAACCAGAGCGCAAGATTTACTGTCTCAGATGACGCTTGCCGAGAAAGTGGGTCAGCTTTGCCAATCGCCAATGCTGGATTATGACGACAATAAGCAAGAGTGCTTGATGAAAGTGGAGCAGGGTGCGTATGGCTCACGCATCCTTGCTGACACGGCGTGGGCAGGTAATGCACCGGGTGAATCGGTTGACCCGCACCAACTTAATGAGATCCAAAAGGTGGCGATGGAAAAAAGCCGCCTGGGGATTCCAATCATATTCGCTCGCGATGTGATTTATGGTCAAAAGACAGTGCTGCCCATTCCTCTGGCTCAAGCATGTTCTTGGAACCCAACACTGGTTGAAGAGGCTTACGAGTGCATTGCAGCTGAGGCGGCCTCGTTGGGTATCAACTGGACCTTTGCGCCAATGCTCGACATTGTGCGAGATCCTCGTTGGGGGCGAGTGATTGAGAGTTCAGGTGAAGACCCGTACTTAACCAGTCAGTTTGCTAAGTCCGTGGTGAAAGGTTTTCAAGGTGACGATCCTTCACAACCCAATAAGCTGGTGGCGTGTGCCAAACACTTTGTTGGCTATGGTGCATCTGAGGGTGGTCGCGACTATGACACGACTGAGTTGAGCGATAACACCTTGCACAATGTACACTTGCCGCCGTTTGCTTCAGCAGTGAAAGCTGGTGTTGCAACAATGATGTCTGGATTTAATGACCTTGGTGGTACACCAGTAACTGGCTCTCGTCCATTGATTCGAGATTGGCTCAAAGGCGAGCACAAGTTTGATGGTATGGTCGTGAGCGATTGGGGTTCTATTTCGGATCTTGAATACTTCCAAGTTGCGAAAGACCCATCGGCAGCGGCGTTAAAAGCGTTGGATGCGGGTGTGGATATGGCGATGACCCACGAAGCTTACGAAGATACCCTTGCAGAGCTGGTGAAGAACAATCCAAGCTTGCAAGAAAATCTAGATGAAGCCGTCTACCGTGTGCTGTTAACTAAGTTCCGTGCTGGCCTGTTTGAAAGACCATACATCGACCCTGAACTGCATAAGAGCGTGCTGGGTCTCGCAGAGCATAAGCGTAAAGCGTTAGCTCTTGCTGAAGAGAGTATGGTACTGCTTAAAAACGACGGTGATTTACTACCGTTGGACTCACAAGGCTTAACCATTGCTGTGATTGGTCCTCATGCTCATTCGCAGAGGCAGCACCTTGGTTCTTGGTGTCTTGATGGCAATGCCGACGACGTTGCAACGATTGCCGATGGCATCCAAGCAGCAGCGCCAGAGAACACCATAATTACTGATTCAAGCGCATTCAGTGATGACATGATGGAGTGCGCGCATCGCAGTGATGTAGTTGTGCTGTGTGTCGGTGAAAGTCATCGTCGAACGGGAGAAGCACGTAACATCGCTGAACTTGTGTTGCCACCGGGCCAAGAAGAGCTGATTGAGGCTATAGGCAAAACGGGCAAACCTCTGATTGTGGTTCAGTGCACTGGCAGGCCCGTACCATCACCTAAGATTGAGCAATACGCTCAGTCACTGGTTTATGCATGGCAAAGCGGCACAGAGACAGGCAATGCGGTCGGTAACTTACTGTTTGGTCGAAGTAATCCGAGTGGCAAGCTCACCATGACAGTACCAAGAAGCACAGGGCAAATCCCTATGTATTACGGTCGCAAGCCGATTGGTAAAATGCGAGCGTATCAAGAGTACATGCCATATAAGAATGAGCAAGATACACCGCTTTACTCATTCGGATTCGGTTTAAGTTATTCTCAGTTTGAGTATGGTAAGTTGACGGCCGTAACGCCTGAAATTACAGAGAACGAGAGCCTAATTGTTGAGGTTGACGTTGAGAACACCTCTGCGATTGCAGGGCAAGAAGTCGTTCAGTGCTATATATCTCGCAAAGTCTCTTCGACGACTCGCCCTCAACGAGAGCTAAAAGCATTTACAAAGTGCTTTTTAAAATCGAATGAACGTAAAACGATTAGACTGACGATTTCAGCGGACGACCTGAGGTTCTATGGTTCTCAAGAGTGTTTTATGTATGAGGTTGGTGACATTGATGTTTATGTTGGGGGAAGCAGTCTAGCGACCGAGTCAGTAACGGTTCATCTTGGGTAAACATTCCACTTGACGTAATTTTTTGAAGGTAAGTAAAAGAGATTGGGTAGAGCCAATCTCTTTTTGTTTATACGCTGTGGTGTATTTGCCTAATGTTGTACATGTTTAAACACTGTACCTGAATAATTAAAACAAAAGGCTAGGGTGGCTTCCCATTCTATAGTCTGGCTCACTTGTGGTACAATCGCGCGAGTTTATATAAGAGAAAGAATAGGACACGCTGTGACTTCGTCTCCGGAAAAAGCAGATAAAAATAACCATGTAGCGAATACCAACGCGACATCGGATTCTGCTGCTGATCAAGCTAATCAAAAAAAGCAAAACAACAAACAACAAGCACCTAAAGCTAGCGCATCTCAAAATAGCCCAGCCTCTCTTCGTAAGGCCTTAAATGAGTGCATGATGCGCGACCGCTTCCGTCTAAGTAAGCGAATTGCTGGTGCGAGCAAAATTAAGAACGAACAAGCTAAGCACGCTGTCTTTGATGAGATTGCGTTAGACATTGCTAAGTCGATGATGACGGCAACTCAGCGTGCTGCACAGAAACCAACGATTGAATATCCAGAAATTCTCCCTGTTAGCCAAAAACGCGAAGACATCGCGAAAGCCATCGCTGAAAACCAAGTGGTTATCGTGGCGGGTGAAACGGGTTCGGGTAAAACCACTCAGCTACCAAAAATCTGTTCTGAGCTTGGCCGCGGCCGCTTTGGCCTAATTGGCCATACTCAGCCTCGTCGTCTTGCTGCACGTTCGGTTGCGAATCGTATTGCTGAAGAGATGGAAACGCAGCTGGGTGAGTTCGTTGGTTATAAGGTTCGATTCAACGATCAAATATCTGACAACACCCAAATCAAATTGATGACCGACGGTATTCTACTGGCGGAAATTCAACACGATCGTTTCTTAAGCCAGTACGACACCATCATCATCGATGAAGCGCACGAACGTAGCCTGAACATCGATTTCATCATGGGTTACCTGAAAGAGTTGCTGCCAAAGCGTCCTGATTTAAAAGTGATCATCACGTCGGCAACCATCGATCCAGAGCGTTTCTCTAAGCACTTCAATAATGCACCAATCATCGAAGTCTCTGGCCGTACTTACCCAGTAGATACGCGTTACCGCCCATTAGGTGGTGATGACAGTGATTCAGACCGCGACCAAATCGAAGGTATCTTTGAAGCCGTTGATGAGCTGTGTGATGAAGGCCTTGGTGATATCTTGATCTTCATGAACGGTGAGCGAGAGATTCGTGATACCGCAGATGCATTGAGCAAACGTAACCTTCGTGATACTGAAATTGTTCCGCTTTACGCACGTCTATCGGCAGGTGAGCAGAACCGTATCTTCCAGTCTCATACTGGTCGACGCATCGTGCTGGCAACTAACGTGGCAGAAACCTCGTTAACGGTTCCTGGCATCAAGTATGTTATCGACCCGGGTACGGCGCGTATTAGCCGCTATAGCTACCGCACTAAGGTACAACGCCTACCGATTGAGCCTGTCTCTCAAGCGAGTGCCAACCAACGTAAAGGTCGTTGTGGCCGTGTTGCTGAAGGTATCTGTATTCGTTTGTACTCAGAGGAAGATTTCGAATCGCGCCCAGAGTTTACGGACCCAGAGATTCTTCGCACTAACTTAGCCTCTGTAATTCTTCAGATGACAGCGCTAGGCTTAGGCGATATTCAAGCGTTCCCATTTGTTGAAGCGCCCGATAAGCGCAACATTCAAGATGGTGTAAGGCTGCTTGAAGAGCTTGGTGCAATCGCGACAGTCGAACCGTCTGCGAATAAAAACAAGAACCACGGCGATGACAAGAAGAAGCTAACCGCGATTGGTCGTAAGTTGGCGAAACTGCCTATCGATCCGCGTTTAGCACGTATGGTAATTGAAGCGCCACGTAACCGATGCCTACACGAAGTGATGGTGATTGCGTCTGCGTTGTCGATTCAAGATCCGCGTGAGCGCCCATCAGACAAACAACAATCGTCTGATGACAAGCACAAGCGCTTCTTCGATAAAGAGTCTGACTTCATCACGTTTGTGAACCTGTGGGATTACATCAAGCAGCAGCAAAAAGCGCTGTCGAGCAACCAGTTCCGCAAACAGTGTAAGCAAGATTACCTGAACTATTTACGTATCCGTGAATGGCAAGATGTGTACTTCCAAATTCATCAAGCAATGCGTGAACTGGATACTAAGTTGAATACAGAGCCGGGTAGCTACGATGGTATTCACATCTCACTACTATCAGGTCTGCTTTCGCACATCGGCATGAAAGACCAAGAGAAGAATGAATATCAAGGTGCAAGTAATGCGCGCTTCCATATCTTCCCTGCGTCGGGCTTATTTAAGAAACAACCTAAGTGGATCATGTCTGCTGAGCTGGTGGAAACCTCGAAACTTTGGGGTCGTGTGATTGCGAAGATTCAACCTGAATGGATTGAGCCACTGGCGAAACACCTGATTAAACGCAGTTACAGCGAACCACATTGGTCGAAGAAACAAGCGGCGGTAATGGCACACGAAAAAGTGATGCTTTACGGAATCCCAATTGTTCCTAAGCGCCTTGTGAACTACGGTGCGATTGATGCAACCGTCAGCCGCGAGTTGTTCGTGCGTAGTGCATTAGTAGAAGGTGAGTGGGAAACCAAACACGCTTTCTTCAAGCAGAACCGCAAGCTACTGCAAGAAGTGGAAGAGCTAGAGCATAAGTCTCGTCGTCGTGACATCTTGATCGATGATGATGAGCTGTTCGATTTTTATGACCAGCGTGTGGGTGAAGAGGCTGTTTCAGGCCGTCACTTTGATACATGGTGGAAGAAAATCAGCCAGAAAACGCCCGATCTGCTGAACTTCGAAAAGTCGATGCTGTTCAGAGGTGATGCAAGCCACGTTACCGATTTGGATTACCCGAACTTCTGGCACCAAAACGGTATCAAGCTCAAGCTGAGCTACCAATTTGAGCCGGGCGATGACAACGATGGTGTAACGGTCCATATTCCGCTACCTATCTTGAACCAGATCGACCAAAACGGATTCGATTGGCAGATCCCAGGTTTACGCCAAGAGTTGGTGATTAGCCTGATTAAGTCACTTCCAAAAACGCTACGCCGTAACTTTGTGCCTGCACCAAACTACGCCGATGCATTCTTGGCACGTGTTACGCCACTTGAAGCTCCGCTATTGGATTCTCTTGAGAAAGAGCTACGTCGTATGACAGGCGTGGAAGTGGTACGTGATGACTGGAAGTTAGACCAGATTCCAGAGCACTTAAAGGTAACATTCCGCGCTGTAGATCATCGCAAGCGTAAGCTGAAAGAACAGAAAGATCTGCATGAGCTGAAAGAGAGCCTGAAAGACAAAGTTCAAGAAACGCTTTCTAAAGTGGCAGACGATGATATCGAACAGCAGAACCTGCACACGTGGAGCTTTGGTGAGCTACCAAAAGTCTACCAACAGAAGCGTGGCGGCTACGATGTTAAAGCTTTCCCTGCGCTGGTGGATACCAAAGACAGCGTAGAGATCAAACTGTTCGAAACTGAACAAGAACAGATCTCTGCAATGAAATCGGGTCAGCGTCGTTTAATCTTGTTGAATGTACCATCGCCGATCAAATACTTGCACTCGAACTTGCCGAACAAATCGAAACTTGGTTTGTACTTCAACCCATACGGACAGGTACTTGATTTAATCGATGACTGTATCGCTTGTGGTATTGATAAGCTGATTGAAGAGAAGGGCGGTTTGGTTTGGGAACCAGAGCAGTTTGAAGCACTGAAAGAGCACGTACGTGCAGAGTTGGGTGATACGGTAGTTGAGATTGCTCAACAAGTTGAAACCATCTTAACCACGGCATTCAGCATCAGTAAGAAGCTAAAAGGCCGTGTTGATCTTTCTATGGCATTCGCACTTTCGGATATAAAAGCTCAGGTAGAAGGCTTGATTTTTAAGGGTTTTGCCACAGAATGTGGGTGGAAACGCCTGCCGGATATTCTACGCTATATGAGAGCGATTGAACGCCGCATGGAAAAACTGCCAATTGACCCGAACAAAGATCGTCTTCATATGATCAAAGTTGAGTCAGTAATGAATGATTACAAAGAACTGCTGAATAAAATTCCAAAAGGGATCGCGGTTCCAGAAAATGTAAAAGAGGTGCGTTGGATGATAGAAGAGCTTCGTGTAAGCTTCTTCGCACAGCAGCTCGGTACGCCTTACCCAGTATCAGATAAGCGTGTTAAAAACGCGATTGATGCTTGCTAAAGGAATAAAGCTAGACGCAATAGCAAGGTTTAGGTATAAATCTTGCTTATTGCATTACTAATTGAATAGTTATTACATACAGGGCGACTTGGTGGCAATTTATTACCACTCAAGGCCTGCCACTAGGACGAAAAAGGTCGAATATGAAAAAAACGTTATTGGCACTAGCACTGCTAGGTGCATCTTCAACAGCAATGGCTGATTCTTGGTTGTACGGTGGCGTAATGGGTGGTCAAAACTCATTAGGCAATGAAGAAGAAACAGCGATGGGTATCCACGTGGGTACAGGCATCCTGCCACTAATTGGTATTGAAGCGGGTTACTGGGACCTAGGTTCTTTCGACAGCGTTAAGTACGGCAACCGTGACCTTACAAACCTAGATGCAAGCACTGCTTACCTAGCGATCAAACCAAGCATCGACTTCGGTCCTCTTCACGTATATGCGAAGGCTGGTGTTCACTCTTACGATCTTAAATCTGACGGCTTCAAGCAATCAGGAGAAGATGTAATGTACGGTGTCGGCGCTGAATACTTCATCTTTGGCCCACTATCTGTAGGCGCTAGCTACCAAAACTTCAAAATGAAAGATGACGACTCTGGCGTATTCACGCTAAACGCAACTATCCACCTACTGTAATTAATCAGTGAAACGATCGTAAATATCGGTCGGATAGTCGTTAAAGAGTTCGTAAGGATTCATAAAAAATGCCAGCTTGATAGCTGGCATTTTTGTATCTGTTAACCGTGTAATCGCCACTCTGTTTTCTTATAACAGATAGCTAGCGGAGGGTTACTTTTTACTGTTCAGAATACGCTGGATTCTTGGGTTAATCGCTTTGCCGTGTTGGCTTTCGTACTCTTCGCGCTTCAAGTCGTTAAGGTTTTTCACTGAGTTAGCAGCAAGAAGGAATTGCGGCAATTCTGTTTCAAGCATGCCTTTCTCATCTAAACGCTTTGCTTCCAAGTAGTACTTTTTAAACAGACCATCAAGCTTGTTTTCAGCCGTACGCTTTAAATCATACAGCTTGTTTTGGATAAGCCACTTTTCAATCTTGTTAGCGGCAGTACGCGATAACACACGAATACGGCTATCCAGCAGTTCTTCTTCAGTCAGTGAATCTTTAAGGATCCAAAGTTCACCCATTTGCGGCGGCCAGCTGTTGCCAAGTTGAATACGCTCATGACAGTGCATTAGCACGCGGTTAAGGCCGTCTGAATCAACAGAGTTGGCAAACTCAATGAATTTACCACTTGGCTCACTACCGTATTGGTATTCCCACTGAGTTTCGTACACGCTCAAGAAAGAACCAAACACATGGACACACCAATCTGTGAGCTCTAATTCTGCAGGATCTTGATCAACAACAGGCACTTGTTGAGACGCACCTGAACCTGCAGCTTGTGCCGCCGCTACTTTCACATCGGTACTTTGTGCTTCAATCACTTCAGGTACTAGTGGAGCTTTAGGTTGAGCGTCCGGAGCTGGCTCAGAAGGTTGGCTTTTTGCCTTTTTGAATGAGCTGCTGCCTGAAGCGTTCAGATGGGCTAAGCTTTTGTCGATACCCATTTCCTTGAGCTTGTCCTGCATTTCCTGAATATTGAGAGGTCTTCTGCTGTTGTTGTCTTTCATTTTGCTTCTCGTTAACTAACCAATACTGCAACTTAGATTCGATGCGAGATAGTGGCATTAGTTCATTGGCTTTGGCTTTATACCAGAGGACAAATTTCTTCCATACTAAACTATGGTCACCGGCAAGGCCGGAGAATTTAAACGCGCGTTCTGCCCATGATGGTATCTCTTCTTCGTTGAGATCATGAGTAGAGACGGTGTTGCTGTTCATTGAGCCTCGGCCTTGTGGGCGAGGGGCATGCTGCATGCTTTGCATTGGTGCCGGAGCTGGCTGAAACTTAGGTGCAGGTGCAGGTGCAGGTGCAGGTGCAGTAGAGTAGACCGGAATACTATTGGTCGGTTGAACCTCAACGTGCGCCGTAGCTTGCTCTTGCTCAATGAGCATTTTGAAAACGTGAATCTCTTTTTTATCTCGATAATCTACTTTCACCTTATCGAGGAAACCTTGGTCGACTAAACACTTAAGGCAGTCGGCTAAACCAAACGTAGAGAGAGCACAAAGCTGACCTGCCGTTTGCAGGCACACATTGGTGTAGCCGAATTCGTCAGCACCATCTGCAAGCATCAATAAAACCAGCTTTTCTGCCGGGCTAGAAGTATTCACTTGCCAAGCTAAATAAGAATATTTGGCGCTCAATATCGTGTTCTCAAAAAAGGTAAGTCGTTGTCACTATTGTAAGTCACCCCTTACCGAATTTATAGCAACTTAACAGAAAACGACATTAGTAAGCCAAATATTGACCATAAGGAGAGGTCTGCCCTAAAAAGTAAGCCTACACTCATTCATTCTAGGTCAGAAGGTGGCTAAAGGTGGGTTTTACGGCCGTCTTTTTCGGGTCTGATTCTGCACTAAGGCTTAAAATAACGTGGTCTATTAACGTAAAGAATGAGCTTCTCACCTTTCGTGTTCTCTTCATGAAAGCGCCTATCTTCTCTCTCTAGTGACTGTTGATGACTTCTCTATCTACTTATTGACATATTTATCTATCCATTCATAAGTTGTATTTAATTTATAAAACACCTTGATATGATCAATATTTGCGCTATTATGACGATAAGTCAGAAATGACGAAGCGTCATAAAATGGTTAACTACATGAATTTACTATTCGTGTTAATATATTGGACAGGAGCGTTTTAAATACTGGCGAAGCTTAGATAATAGCTAAGCTCATATACGGACTGAGAAATTATGTTTGGCTTTGGTTGTAAAGGCGATAAACAAGGTATCTTTGGTTGCAAAGGCGTGTTGTCTAAAAAGCAGCAGTCTATCGCAGACCGAGAAGTAGAATTGATGTTGTTAGCAAAAGATCTGGTTCGAGAACAAGGGTTCGGAAACCTGACGATGGATAGGCTAACGGCGGCAAGCTCTTATTCTAAAGGTACGATATATAATCACTTTTGCAGCAAAGAAGACGTAGTTTTAGCCTTGTGTATTCACTCTTTAAAGACCGAGGCATTGATGTTTGCTCGTTCTGGAGAGTTTGAAGGCAACTCACGCGAAAAGATTGTCGCATTGCACGTTGCGTACCGAGTTTATGCTCGCATGGAACCGGTATTATCAACCTGTGCGATCATGGCTAAAAGCCCGTGGGTACTAGAGAAAGCCTCCAGTGCACGCGTGGCCGAGATGAATCAATTAGAAGAGATCGTTATCGAACAAGCGGATCTGCTCGTCAATCAAGCAGTAGAAGCCGGTGACCTAAAGTTCTCTTCTGGCGTGGGTTCAGATGCCATCGTATTCGCTAACTGGTCAATCGCATTTGGTTCAAATGCTTTGTCTCAGAATGCTTCAAACAGTCATTGTATCAAGCGGTTACAAGACCCGTATTCAGTATTACATAACGCGAACATGATTTTAGACGGCCTCAACTGGCAGCCCCTTTCGAGTGATTGGGATTACCGCAAAACCTGGCGCCGTGTAGAACAAGAACTGTTCAGCGAAGAGATCGCTTACTTAGAATCAGTAGGTCGATAGCTTCTATTAAGCCCACTCATGTGGGTTTATTAATAACCATTTTTGACGATTCGTCACAAACTTGAGATTAACCGACTGTAGTTTTGGTTTCTTGAGTGTTTGACTAAGAATTGTGTCTTTTGTCAGCTTCGGCTGGCTTTTTATGACACAAATATGACGAATCGTCACAAATGGAGACTGTGATGAAACATGACAGCCAGAAGCCCGCTTTCGATCAACAAAATCGAGATAACCGTAATGTCGATAACGCAAACACTGATCTAAATAACAGTTGGCACTCAATACCGACCAAGCGTTCGTTTATCGTTCTGCTGGTGGTTTTTTCAATCATCATGCTCTCTGCTTTTGGGGCGAAGAACCTCTACTTTAGAGGGGACTACAATATCTTCTTCGAAGGCACCAACAAACAGTTGATGGCGTTTGACGAAATCCAAACCACCTTTGCAAAAACCGACAACCTCGCGATTGTTGTCGCGCCTGAAGATGGCAATGTCTTCACCCCAGAAACTCTCACCCTAATTCAAAACCTCACGGTCGATGCGTGGCAGATCCCGTATTCAAGCCGTGTCGATTCACTTGCTAATTATCAGCATACCGAAGCGGTTGAAGACGACCTCTTGGTCGAAGACTTGTTGTACGAAGAATATGAGCACACACCAGAGCGAATCGCCAAAGTAAAACAGATCGCCCTCAATGAACCTCTGCTTAAAAACGCATTAGTCTCAGCCTCTGGCGATGTGACGATTGTGAACGTCACCGTGCAATTGCCTGAAGTGGATAAAACTGCGGAAGTGCAAGAAGTAATCGCGGCTATCAATACTATGATCGCCAAGTACCAAGTCGATTACCCGAATGTCGAATTCCATAAAGCGGGCATCATCGCCATGAACAACGCCTTTATGACTTCGGCTCAAGAGGACAGCTCAACGCTCGTGCCATTAATGCTGTTGGTGGTGTTGGTGTTCCTGACCTTTATGCTGCGCTCGTTCTTTAGTGTAGTGGCGACCTTAGTTGTGATTATCTCTTCAATTGTTGCCACCATGGGGTTGTCTGGCTGGGCAGGGATGTTCCTCAGCACCGCAACGGTCAACGTTCCGACCTTAGTGCTAACCCTTGCGGTTGCTGATTGTGTTCACGTAATCGTGACCATGAGACAAGCCATGCAGCGTGGGATGGAGAAAGCACAAGCCATTCAATACAGCATCAAGCTTAATGCGATGCCGATCTTAATTACTTCTGTCACCACCGCGATTGGCTTCTTGATGATGAATATGTCGGACTCTCCAGTATTACGAGACTTCGGTAACTTGTCGGCATTGGGCGTGATCATCGCGTGTTTCTTATCAGTGACTATGCTTCCTGCGCTGTTAAAACTATTGCCAGTTAAAATTCTGCCAGCCAGCTTATCTACGCAAGGAAAAGGGGCGGCACAAAGCAAAGTCACCTTCATGGATAAGCTGGGTGATTTTGTCGTTGCTAACCGTAAAGCACTACTGCCTATTTCTACTCTTGTGATTGTTGGTGCTGCGGCGTTAATTCCACTCAACAAAGTGAATGATGAATCGGTGAAGTATTTCGATACCTCAAGCGAATTCAGACAAGCTGCGGACTTCATGGAACAGACCGTAAGTGGTATGACGACCATCAGTATCGCAGTGAAAACCAACGAGTCTCAAGCGATTGCCGATCCTGTGTTTTTGCAAGCGATTGGTGACTTTACTGAGTGGCTACGCGTTCAACCAGAAACCGACCATGTGGCCACGCTTTCCGATGTTTACATGCGTTTGAATAAGAACATGCATGGCGATGACGACAGCTACTACCAACTGCCACTTAATCGTGAACTTGCCGCGCAATACCTGCTGCTTTACGAGATGTCTCTGCCTTATGGCTTGGACTTAAACAACCAGATCAACGTCGATAAATCATCGATCAAAATGGTGCTCACGGTGGACAACCTAGGCAGTGTGGAATTGGTTGAACTCGAAGAGCGCATCTACTCATGGTTTGCCGCTAATGCGCCGCAATATGAAGTGGTCGCATCCAGTCCGTCATTGATGTTTGCTCACATTGGCGAAACCAACATGGCGAGTATGTTATCGACTCTGCCTATCACCTTAGTGCTTATCTCTGGCTTGATGATCTTTGCATTGCGCTCGGTTCGCTTAGGGGTGATCAGCCTAGTGCCAAACATTGCTCCGGCGATTATCGGCTTTGGTTTATGGGCGCTTATTTCGGGTGAAATCAACTTGGGTTTGTCAGTCGTGGTCACGCTTACGTTGGGTATCGTGGTCGATGATGCAGTGCATTTCTTAAGTAAATACCAACGCGCCAGAATTGAAGGGAAATCAGCAGAAGAAGCGGTTCGTTACGCTTTCCACACCGTTGGCCGTGCATTGTGGATCACCACAGTCGTACTCGTGGCGGGTTTCTCTGTGCTGGCGATGTCGAGCTTCAGACTCAACTCCGACATGGGCTTACTCAGCGCGATTGTGATTTTCATTGCGCTGGTGGTCGACTTCATCTTGCTACCGAGCTTACTGATGATCTTCGACAAACAGACTCGCTATGCAGATAAAGCCCAGTACCAACCAAAGTCATCCGCTAAAGCGCAATCCAACCCGTCTAACCCAGCTGGCGAACTGTCTACTTCGACTAAATAAGGAAACGTCAGCCTGCTGCGGTGGGCTGACTCAAGGAGATATTTATGAAAATCGTTAAACAATCATTCGTTACTACATTGCTTACTGTTAGCTCATTAAGCGTCGGCACGTTAACAATAGGCACATTCGCGGCTTTCCCAGCATTAGCAGACCCAGCGAAAGGCTTAGAAATTGCCGAGCAGCGTAAAGCGGTCGATGTCGGGTGGGGCGATTCTGTCGCAACCATGGAAATGTTGCTTCGCAACAAACAGGGCGAAAGCAGCACACGTCTAATGCGATTGAAGTCGTTAGAAGTAGATGACGATGGTGATAAAGGGCTGACCATTTTTGATGAGCCACGCGACGTAAAAGGCACGGCTTTCTTAAACCATTCGCACATCACTAAATCGGATGACCAATGGTTGTACTTGCCTGCCTTGAAGCGTGTAAAACGCATTTCTTCACGCAACAAATCTGGCCCGTTTATGGGCAGTGAATTTGCTTACGAAGACTTGAGCTCGTTCGAGTTAGGAAAGTACACCTTCAACTACATTGAAGACGCCAAAATTGAAGGCGTGGATACCTTTGTATTAGAGCAAGTTCCGACCGATAAAAACTCCGGCTACACCATGCAGAAAGTATGGCTAGACCAACAATATTACCGCCCAGTTCAAGTGGAATTTTACGATCGCAAAGGTGCATTGCTGAAAACCCTGTCGTTCCAAGACTACAAACAATACCTAAACCAATACTGGCGCGCTCACACCATGTCGATGCAAAACCATCAAACAGGCAAAAGTACGGTATTAACCACGACAGATTTAGCCTTCCAGACCGGTCTTAAAGACAAGGATTTTCAAAAGAACACACTGAAACGTGCAAAATAAGGCAGGAATATGAAAAGGATTGTGGCAACAGGAACCCAGTTATCCTTAACTTTGGCAGTGACCGTCGGGCTTATGCAGGTGTCGCTGCCATGTGTGGCGGCCAGCGTTAGCTCAGATCTAGTAGAGAAGCTTACTCCGGATCTTTCAGGGCAGGTGAACCTTGAACACAGGCAGTTCTTTAGCGACGGTTTGCAAGGGCAAGACAAAGGACAAAGCTCACTGGTGTTGCAGCCAGAATTTTACTGGGAGCAAGAGGAGGGTAACGGCAGCTTTACCTTCACCCCGTTTTATCGCCTAGACAGCGAAGATGATGAGAGAACCCATGGCGACGTTCGTGAAGCTCTGTATCTCAATTATTGGGATGACTACGAACTGCGAGCGGGTGTTGGCAAAGTGTTCTGGGGCGTGACCGAATCGGCGCATTTAGTAGATGTGGTAAACCAAACTGATGCCATTGAATCGGTCGATGGTGAATCCAAGTTAGGTCAGCCGATGGTGCACTTCACCTCGATTAAAGACTGGGGAACCATCGATGCCATGTTACTGCCGTATTTTCGTGAACGTACCTTTGCAGGTGAAGACGGTCGATTAAGGCCTACTGTACCTGTATCGGACGATGCGCTTTACGAATCTTCAAGAGAAGAAAAGCACGTCGATGTGGCACTGCGCTATAGCCAAATGTACGGCGATTGGGATGTCGGTTTAAGTTACCTAGGCGGCACCAATCGCGACCCTTATTATCGTGTAGAAGGCAATGAACTCAAGCCGTATTACGCGCAAATGCAGCATTTCGGATTGGATGTGCAAGGCATTATCGGTGATTGGTTATGGAAGTTGGAAAGCATTTATCGCGACAGTTACGACAACCACACAGGCGTAGCGACAGGCTTTGAATACACATGGGTGGGGGCGCTTGAATCATACTGGGATATCGGCTTCATTGCTGAATATCTGTATGACAGCCGAGGCAATAACGCCCAAACCATCGGCCAAAACGATGTGTTTCTTGGGGCGCGTTTCGCATTGAACGATGAAGATGGCACCGAGGTACTTACAGGCATCACGCAAGACTTGGACAACAGCGATGTCTACAGTGCAAAACTGGAAGCTTCAAGTCGCATCAACAACAACCTCAAGTGGCGATTGAACGCGTGGTTGTTTGAGAACGAAACCCCAGAGGACTTGTTGTTCTTTGCTCGTAAGGACGACTTTGTTGAGATGGCGTTGGAATATTATTTCTAATGTTGGTTTGGTGGGGCATTCTTGTTAAAGGGGGTGTCTCAGATTTAAGACGCGCTATATTTATAATGTTTAACGTCGTCTTTTTATAAAAAGGAGCAAATAATCGAATAGTCCCACAGGTAAGATGGTTATATTTTTCGAGTATCTATAACCTCCGAATATGCATGTAAATCGTGCTGGTGGTATCGGCCCTAAGGGATCTATGAATTTATTTAATTGGGATAAAAACTTTGAAACAGGCATTGGTGTTGTCGATGAACAACATCAATACCTTGTTGGTTTTATCAACCATTACGGAAATCTTTTGTCAGAGAATACTATCTCTATAGACGATATTAACATCGCTTTACTCGATCTCACGCGCTATGCCGAATTTCACTTTAAAGAAGAAGAATCTTTGATGAGAGATTGTGGCGTGTATGAGCGACACATTGAAGAGCACATCAAAGTGCATCGTGTATTTATGCAAGATATCTACAGTATGCAAGCTTTCATCTTGGAAGAAGATCAGTCGTCAGCACGGCAGTTATTGGACTTTCTCATCCATTGGCTTGCTTATCACATCCTTGGCATCGACCAAAACATGGCGCGACAAATGGTCGCCATAGAAGAAGGCGCAACACCTCTACAAGCCTTTGAAGCAGAAGAAAAGCAGCAAGATTCTTCGACTGTCCCGCTGTTGACTGCGCTTAACAGCCTGTTTGAACAAGTCTCTGAACGAAACAAACAGTTGTTACGCTTCAACCAGTTACTCGAAGACAAAGTCGAGGAACGGACTACAGAACTGAAACGAGCGAGTAAGAAACTTGAAGAGTTGTCGTTAACAGACTCACTCACTAATTTGCCTAACCGCCGTAATGCCTTTAAACAGTTAGCGCTACATTGGCAAGACTCCAAAGAGCTTGGTTTGCCTTTAGTGTGCATTATGATTGATGCCGACAATTTCAAGCGCATTAATGACACCAGTGGACATGATGCAGGCGACTTGGTGCTACAAACCCTCTCCCGTGAACTGAAAAACACCTTTCGTAATGATGATATTGTTTGCCGGTTAGGTGGCGATGAGTTCTTGGTTATTTGCCCTAACACCGATCTTAAAGGTGGAATGCACATCGCGGAAACGGCTCGACAGAAAGTGTCTGAATTAGAGGTCGAAACCGGCAACCAAGCTTGGATTGGCAGTATTAGTGTCGGTGTCGCTGAAATAACCGAAGAATTCGGCTCAATGAACGAGTTGATTAAAGCCGCCGATGAGTCCGTCTATTTAGCGAAAAACGCAGGCAAAAACAGCGTTTGTTCGATTCAGCTTTAGAGCTGGTTTGCGTTTATTTGAGTTGAGAGCTCTACTCACTTAAAACCTAGAGCCATAGATCTTGTCAGTTTTAGCGCTCAAGATACTTAAAATCGAGAGTACTTTTCACTTTAGTTTTTAAGCGCTATTCACTTCCAAACAAAGGAGTGGCACTCGTATTTGTGCCACTTCCTCTTACTCCTCATTAATATCCTGTTAAATTTGCCGTGTTTTTAGGCAATAACTTGTTCTTTTAGCGATTCAATTTGGCATTGGTTGCGTGTTTGATTACTATGTGTAGCTATCTAAAAAAACTAATCATCCGATACGGACACTACCGACTGGTAGATGAGGAAATGATGCAACATCTAGAAGAGATCATTGCTAATGCAACGACTGCTATTGATACAGCAGATTCGTTAGTCGCACTTGATGAAGTGCGAGTTCAGTATTTAGGTAAGAAGGGTGAACTAACTCTTCAACTACAAAGCCTAGGTAAACTTCCACCTGAAGAGCGTCGCACTGCTGGTCAAGAGATCAACAAAGCGAAAGGTGCTGTTCAACAAGCGATCGCAGCTCGCAAAGACGCACTACAACGTGCAGAGCTTGAAGCGAAACTAGCTGAAGAAACTATCGATGTGAGCCTACCAGGTCGTCGCATTGAGAACGGTGGTCTTCACCCAGTTACTCGCACCGTTGAGCGTATCGAACAGTTCTTTGGTGAGCTTGGCTTTAGCACTGAGTCTGGCCCTGAGATCGAAGATGCATTCCACAACTTTGATGCACTAAACATCGCAGACGATCACCCAGCTCGTACTGATCACGATACTTTCTTCTTCAACCCTGATCTAATGCTACGTACGCACACTTCTGGTGTTCAAATCCGTACGATGGAAAACGGCAAACCGCCTTTCCGCTTCATTGCTCCGGGTCGTGTTTACCGTAACGACTACGATCAAACTCACACGCCAATGTTCCACCAAGTGGAAGGTATGTTAGTTGATGAGAACGTAAACTTCGCACAACTTAAAGGCATTCTTAACGATTTCCTTTGTAACTTCTTTGAAGAAGAAGTTGAAGTGCGTTTCCGTCCTTCATTCTTCCCGTTCACAGAGCCTTCAGCTGAAGTTGACGTGAAACGTAAAGATGGCAAATGGCTAGAAGTTCTAGGCTGTGGCATGGTTCACCCTAACGTACTTCGCTCTGTTGGCATCGACCCTGAGAAATACTCTGGTTTTGCATTCGGTATGGGTGTAGAGCGTCTAACGATGCTTCGTTACGGCGTAAATGACCTTCGTGCGTTCTTCGAGAACGACCTTCGTTTCCTTAAACAATTCAAGTAATCCGGGGCAGTCAAAACTATGAAATTCAGTGAATCTTGGCTACGCGAGTGGGTTAAACCTGCAATTAACAGCGAAGAGCTAGCTCACCAAATCACTATGGCTGGTTTGGAAGTTGACGATGTAGAACCTGTTGCTGGTGAATTCACCGGCGTTAAAGTAGGTAAAGTGGTTGAGTGCGGTCAGCACCCAGACGCAGACAAACTACAAGTTACAAAAATTGATATCGGCGAAGAAGAGCTTTTAGACATCGTATGTGGTGCATCTAACTGTCGTCTTGGCCTAACTGTAGCAGTAGCAACAGTTGGCGCAGTACTTCCTGGTGACTTCAAAATCAAGAAAGCAAAACTACGTGGCGTTCCATCGCACGGCATGCTTTGTTCTTTCTCTGAGCTAGGTATCGACGTAGAGTCTGACGGCATCCTTGAGCTGCCTGAAGGCACAACGCTAGGTATGGACGTACGTGAGCTTCTTGAGCTTAACGACGTAACTATCGACGTAGACCTAACAGCAAACCGCGCAGACTGCTTCAGCATCCGTGGCCTTGCTCGTGAAGTTGGCGTACTAAACCGCGCAGACGTTACAGAGCCAACAGTTGAAGCTGTTGCAACAAGCATTGAAGACACAGTATCTGTTGAAATCAAAGCAACGGATGCTTGTCCACGTTACCTTGGCCGTGTGGTTAAGAACGTAAACGTGAAAGCGGAAACACCAATCTGGATGCAAGAAAAACTGCGTCGTTGTGGTATCCGTTCAATCGACCCAGTTGTAGACATCACAAACTACGTGATGCTAGAGCAAGGCCAACCAATGCACGCATTTGATCTTGCTAAGATCGAAGGCGGTATCGTGGTTCGTCTAGCAGAGCAGGGCGAAAAGCTAACACTTCTAGATGGCAACGAAGCTGAACTAAACAGCAACACACTTGTTATCGCTGACCACAACAAAGCACTAGCAATCGCGGGTATCTTTGGCGGTCAAGATTCAGGTGTTACTACTGAAACAACAGACGTACTTCTTGAAGCTGCATTCTTCGCACCGGATCACATCCGTGGTCGCGCACGTGCTTACGGCCTTCACACAGATTCTTCTCTACGTTTCGAACGTGGTGTTGATTCAACTCTACAAGCAGCAGCAATGGAGCGTGCAACGCAGCTTCTAGTTGAAATCTGCGGCGGTGAAGTTGCGCCAGTAAACGGCAGCGAATCTGAAGCTGATCTTCCTAAAGCAAACGTAGTTGCTCTACGTCGCGCTAAGCTAGACAGCCTACTAGGTCACGAAATCCCATCTACAGACGTAGTGGAAATTCTTACTCGCCTAGGTTGTGAAGTTGAAAGCACTGATGCTGGTTGGACGGCAACGTCTCCATCTTGGCGTTTCGATATCGCAATCGAGCAAGACCTAATTGAAGAAGTAGGTCGTATCTACGGTTACGATAACATTCCAAACCAAGCGCCTAAAGCGGCACTTAAAATGAATGACCACAAAGAAGCTAACCAACCGCTTAAGCGCGTTCGTGACCTTCTTGTAGACCGTGGCTACCACGAAGCAATCACATACAGCTTCGTAGAACCAGAACAGCAAAAGCTTGTTGTACCTGGTGTTGAGCCGCTAATCCTGCCATTCCCAATCTCTGCGGACATGTCAGCTATGCGTCTTGGCCTAATCCAAGGTCTTCTAAACACAGTTGTTCACAACCAGAAGCGTCAACAGTCTCGCGTTCGTCTATTCGAATCAGGCCTACGTTTCATCCCTGAAGCAACTGCTGAAAACGGCATGCGCCAAGAAATGATGCTTGCGGGCGTTATCTCTGGTACTCGTGGCGAAGAGCACTGGGACATTGCAACTAACACTGTAGATTTCTTCGATCTTAAAGGTGACCTAGAAGCCGTTCTTGAGCTTTCAGCAAACGAAATCGCATACAGCTTCAAAGCCGCTAAGCACCCAGCACTTCACCCAGGTCAAACTGCGGCTATCGTAGTAGACGGCAAAGAAGTGGGTATCATTGGTACTGTTCACCCAGAACTAGAGCGTAAGTTTGGTCTTAACGGCCGCACTATCGTATTCGAAATCGAATGGGCAGCTATCAACACTCGCGTGCTTCCAGAAGCAGTAGCAGTGTCTAAGTTCCCTGCAAACCGTCGTGATATCGCCGTTGTTGTTGACGAAGCAGTTGCTTCTGGCGACATCGTAGAAGCGTGTATCGCAGCGGGTGGCGAATTCCTAACAGGCGCTAAACTGTTCGACGTATACGTTGGTCAAGGCGTTGAAGAAGGTAAGAAGAGCCTAGCAATCGCACTTAGCCTACAGTCTGTAGAGCGCACACTTGAAGATGCAGACATCGCTGGTTCAGTAGATGCTATCGTAGCTTCAATCTCAGAGAAATTCGGCGCAGCACTTCGCGACTAATCTCTTCTGATAGATAGAAAAACCAAAGGCCTCGCATTGCGAGGCCTTTTTTTGCGAATCAGAAGCTCAATACAAACCAATTACTGGATAAAACGTGTTAAGACTTGTGTTTTAAAAAGCTTCCTAGAGTTAGGGGGTAGCCACAACCTCTCTATGTTTTTGTAATAGGTTGATTTTCTGATGAGATAGACCAGCCTTGCTATATCTATAGATTAAGTAATTGGCTATATCTTGCTCATGAGTTGACATGATAACTTGTCGATCTCTCAATTCTACTCTTAGTAAATCACTTAATGACGCGATATTAATTTCATCCATACACTGCGTTGGATCATCGATAAAAACAAAACCTGTTTCCGCATATTTTTTGTTAAGCGCCAAGAATAATGACAATGCAAGTGCACTAATCTGCCCACTACTCATAGAGAGAACTGCGTCATGCTCGTGTCCTCTAGCTGTTTTAAATTGCAATGGCGTATCTTTTTGAGTCCCTTCTGCACGCTCCAAAAATATTCCTAGTCCAGTTTGCATGTTTTGCAATAAGCGGCCGGTGTAAATGTGGAAAAGTAGTTCTATTTCTCCAAGAGTCTGATTTATATAGGTATTGCGAGCTAGATTGAGTTGTTTCTCTGTATTTTTTAGCTTATTTTCTACTTTACTTATGGCCGCAAGCCTAGCTTCAGACTTAGTAAAGTCCTTTAACTTCTGTTCATGAGTTTTGCTGACCAAATTGCTGTATTCGTTATGTATATAATTGAGTTTCTTTTCAATATCTTCGAGAGTTATTCCTTTAAGTTCCTCTGGGCTGTTAAAAGTACTGTGGAACATAGCTATAGCTTGCTCTGGTAGCACGTCACTCTCGGTTTCAAATGTCAGTAGAATTTTTCGACGAACTTCCTCCACTTGTTCACTTTGTCGCTCCGCTGTTTCTGCATATTTTTTAGGAAGCGAGATATTGAGTTTCTCTACTCTATTGGCAATCGCCAATAATCGATCTAATTGATGTTCATGAGCTTCTAGGTCTCGTAACAATGTGGCATCAAACTCTTCATCTATTTTTTCTAGTTTCATCTGAAGAGGAGGCAATAATGCTAGTAAGGTAGAGCGGATTTTGTTTAGGCATTCAGAAATTTTTTTTCCATTGATATCTAGTTCATTCTCAATTTGTTTGGTTTGAACTTCGATAGCATCAATTAACAGTCGTTGCTCGTTGTAATCAAAACCGCAGAGGGGACAGTTGTTTTCATCCTCGCTTATCGTACTTTTCAATCGATTACGAAGTTCTAGTGTTTTGGTCTTAGTATCCCCGATCGTACTTTGATAAGTTTGAAGCTCCTCTTTTTGTTTGACTAGTTTGGAAAATTCATCAAACCCATTTCCTAACGGATGCTCTAACAGTGTTAAGTCCACCTTTTTAATGTCGACGGCGTCCTTTGTTAAAACCTTTATAATTTTCTCTAATGGTTTTCTTTGTTCGCTTAGACGCCTTAATGGTTTTAGTTTACTTATCTGCGAAGCAAGTCGAACTGTCAGGACGAACTCGCCCGTCTCTAAAAAAGCACTTTTTTTCCTGTTTCGTTCCCGTATTGCTACTTCATTAGAGTTCGCAACAAGTGTTTTAAGCAAATTAATTGAAACTAGCTGGTTGGGATAATCATCTAAACGTTCTGTTGTTAATGGAACCTCAGAATCCCAAATTGGAATTAAGTCACTAGTTGTTAATCTGAGATAGTCTATTGATTGACCCGGAGTAGATAATTGTCGCTTAAGTTTTTCTACTTCCGCTTTTAAAGAATCATGAACTTTTAGCTCTTTATCATGAGCTGTCTTCCGGGCTGCCTTTAAAGTTCTTATATGCTCTAACCGAGAATTCAATTCGTCTAGGTTGATGAGGTGTTCAATTTGTTTAGTTCTTGTTGTGTCTTCACAACAACCATCTGGTATTATCAACGCTTTACTATCTTGCTGGAGATAATTCAATACATCAAAGTTTTTTTGGAAGTTACTCCCTAAGTATTGTCTCCAGAATGAATTTTCATCTAAAATTTCCACTGCTGATGACCAATCATCAAATTTATCTGATTGGTATAGCTTAAAGATGGAAAATTCACTTGGCTTATTCATTTTTGCTTTCATATCTTTGGCATCAGCTTTTCGCATTATATTTATTGTCTGATTGCCATTGGTCAACTCGGCGATGATGCGAATATCACCCGTGTAGCTGTTGTGACGGTAAAGATTACTTTTAAAACTATGCTTATTGGGAGTGACAGGTTTTAGCCTAGCAGCTATTCGTGGTAACTGACCTCGAAACAATAGTTGCTTAGCATCAAACAATGATGTTTTACCAAACCCATTTGGGCCGTCGTAGATAATGAGAGCATTGTTGTATTTTTCTTCAAAAAAAGAGAACGCTTTAAAACCATCAATTCTTATCCGATTAATCCGCCATTTGTTCATTGATTAATGCCTCCATAACTTCTTGGTATTCACTACCAATATTTAGTTTTAGCTCTATTGAGTTATAAAATTCCCATAGACTCTGTTCTTTTAAATATTGATCTGCGAGTTGATTTGCATTTGTTAACGTTGCCTCCTTCGCGGGAACAGATAAGAATGGAAATTTAACGTAAAGGCGACACGCTAGACTAAAGGCAGACTCTTTAAAAGGGTCCTTTTTATAGTGATTAAAGGATTCAGACTCTGTAACAAGTGTTTCTATATTTTTTCCTGAATCTAAGTAATGCTTTAGTTTCTCCAGCTCAGTTTCTGTGTAATACAGAATATGTTTTTTAAGGCTATATGCGTTTTCCTCTATATCAAAGATTCTGTGTTCATACTGATGAAGTTCAGTCAGGCTATTTAACTTAAATAGGACCACCAAGTCAGTATTTTTTGCAAAAGCTGGGGTTTCTAAAAGGCTCTGAGGTGTATTACTTTTTATGTACTCATTTAACTCGGAAGGAGTACTGAGATGATCTGCCTCTAGAATTACGAGAAAGCGTTGGTAGCTTAAATGAGCAGCTTTATAAAATGCAAACTCTTGTGATGGAGTTTCTAACTGCTGAAATTGGCAAGGCGAGCGTTCTACTACTTGCTGAATAATTTGTTTAACCATTTAGTTCCTCATAAGCATCATCAGAAGAGATAAACCTTACATTATGAATTTTGGTAAGGCGTCCTTGGTTTAAATCATCATCAGAAATATCGGTAAATTTACCTGTTAATTTTGAAGCCTCGCTCAGTGGGAAAGCTGAATGCTTCATATCAACAATTAAGTTGTTATATTCGTATAAGACATCCTGAACAATAGAGTTTTCACGTAACGCTTCTACGTTGGTTTGTATTTCCGTTAAAGAGAGCTTCTCATTGATCTTTTTTAATTGAATAGCTGTCGGTAGATAAGTGCCGAATTGTTGTTGATGGTAATGAGGAAGATCTTTCAGAACAACTAGCTTCTCCAACGTAGCAACAATGTCCATATAACTTTCGACACTATCATCGCTGAAACCTTTAATGGAAACTGAATCAAGATTTGGTTTTTTGGAGTAATACAGTCGTTTTAGCGTTTCCAAGCTCATTGTAGCTATAGCGTTCCGACAGGCTAATATGTCCCTACACGATATATCATAGGACTCTTTGTGACTTTCGAGCAATTCGTCTGTTCTATCCAATATATTACGTCTAAAACGGTTCAATACGACATTTTCATCTGTTTCATCCAGCACTTCTGATCTTAAGCATTCCTCAATTTCAGATAGAGATATTGGTGTCTTATCCGCCGCATCAAACTTTAGCTCACCATCATTATGAATTTTGGCATGAGCAGAAATGACTCTTGTATCAAGTAGAGTGTAAAGAAGACCAAGCTTGTATTGGATTAGTAAAGGGGAGCAGTGTATTTGAATCTTTGCTAAATAATCAGCGACCACTTGCTCTAGCTGCGTATTAACATGGTCTAGCTTAAGGTACTGCTTCTGATCTCGGTAACTATAGAAATCTACTTGGTTGTGATCTGCATTTGTCGCAGAGTAAGGAGAAAAGTCATCAAGGTCACAAGAAACATGAAACCAACGCTTGGTTGTTTTATCTATGCAACTTGTAGATATTTCTGCCGCCTGTTTTAGGGCCCCCTCATATGCTGAGCGTTTTCTATCATTCCTAGCTTTCACTTGATGAAGGCTTAAAGCCTGGCCTAGCAAGTCATAAATTACGAAATCGTCGACAGTCTCTACTTTTAAATGGTCGGCATTTGAATTCCCATTGATAAGCAAATGAATGCAATGGTAGAGGGCTATCTTCCCTTGATATATAAAGCCACTCCATGATGCTATAGCGCTGCTATTCTTTATTTTTTTTGAGATATTCATTTCTGGTTATATTTACGTGAATGGCTGGAATTACGATATGATAAGGGTAGATATGCACAACATCCAATACATTTCTCTACATTATTTCATATTAAGGTATTCTCTTAGGTCAAAGCGATTCTTACTATCAGTACTTTGTACCTCAAGACTAGTAACTCAATTTAAACAAGTACTTAACCTTTAAATTATTTAATACTGGAAACGAGTTAGCTCAATATTTCTACGCTCTTCGATATCAATATAAACATCGTCAACAAACTTGACCTGTCTACAACTTCACACTTTATAGTGCCTATATTGATTGAGAGGGGCGCTTTCTGTGTTCCCTCTAAAGTAAGTAGAGAGAAACTATGAAACGTTTAATTCTAAACATCACACTCTTTGTATTCATGGCACTTGGTAGCATTAATGCCATGGCTCATGATTCAACGGTTAAGTACGGTATTGCGATATCTCACGATGGTGAGCAAATTGCGTATGGCAAAAGTGGGAGTGGGGATACAGCACTGATCTTCATTCACGGTTGGAGCTTAGACAGCAGGCTTTGGCAAAACCAAGTAAGTGAGTTTTCAAAGCAGTACCAAGTGATCACCATGGACTTAGCAGGGCACGGTAACTCATCGTTCAACCGCGAAGAGTACACCATGGCCGCATTCGCTAAAGATATCGAAGCAGTCATCGAGAAAGAACAACTCGAATCCGTTATCTTAGTCGGCCATTCCATGGCGGGCGGTGTTATTGCAGAAGCCGCTAAACTGATGCCGACAAGAGTGAAGGGCATTATTGGTGTCGATACATCGCAAAATGTCGCACTAGCGGTTTCACAAAGCGACCTAGATGCAATGACCAAACCATTTGAAGCAGACTTTCAAGCGGGTATCACTATGTTCGTGAAAGACTCGCTACCAAAAGACGTAGACGCAGATTTACTTTATTGGGTAACGCAAGACATGGCATCAGCACCGCCAGCTATCGCGATAAACCAGTTCCGCCATTATCTAGGCCAATACGTGACAGGCGAAGCACACCGCGTCTATGAGAACGTGAATGTGCCAGTAATATTGGTGAATGCTCGCCTATGGCCAACGGATTCAGAAGCGAACAAGAAACACATCAAGGATTACAGCATTTACTATATTGAAGACTCAGGCCACTTCCCAATGCTTGAGCAGCCACAGCAGTTCAACACAACGTTGATGAAAGCGGTGAAATCAGTGAAGTAGGGCGCTGTCGTTGTTAAAATATGGATGTAATCATTCTATAGATAAAACTAAGGCCTCGAGATTGCGGGGCCTTAGTTTTTTAAGTTAAATCGATGAAGCCTGTCAATCTGATAGAGTCCATTACTTTTTGTCTTGAGATTCTTTATATTTTTTTGCAATCCACTCATGCAAATGAAGCCCCGTTTGACGCTTTAGGAATACACTGATACCAGCCAAAATTAACAGTCCAATTATTGTGCCCATAATCATCTCCACGCTTTGTCATTTTTTAAATTCATTTTAATCAATACGTTAGTGTTTTGATTAATCCATTGATTTCATCATTTCATCTATATTAAGCCCACCAAAATCCTCGAGGTTATTCTTAATCTCTTCATCGATTGATAGCTGGCGTTCCACTTTCTTTATTTCCTTCTCAAGAAACTTTTCAACTTCTTGAGATACGTTGAACATTAAGCCCTGTTCACGCGCTGCTTTTCTCGCTCGTTTAAGACGAACATCTAAGTCTGATGAGATTTTGATGTTCAGTGATACTTTGGATTGTTTTTTCTGTAATGACATATCGATTCTCAACTTTATCTAAAAATACTATAAACTTTTCTACCTTTTTAGCAATAAATTTTGAGGTTGGCGGATTTAGGGTCGAACAAGAAACACATCAAGGATTACAGCATTTACTACATTGAGGGTTCAGGCCATTTCCCAAAGCTTGAGCAACCGCAGCAGTTCAATTAAACGTTGATGAAAGCGGTGAAGTCAGTGAAGTAGGGCGGTTGTAACCGTTAGTAGAACTAAGGCCTCGCGTTTGCGGGGCCTTTTTATTTTGGGAAACCTATTGTTAGGTGATCTGATTTGGCAACCTAATCATCAAGCTTGTGTAGTCTATCATTTGCATATCTCAAGGGGCTTAACTAACTTTAATCATGTCAATGGTTAGAGAGAACATAATGATGAGTAAATTCTATGTAGACTATTGGTCTCGTAAGTGGATTGATGAGAATCATTTCCCTGAGGCTGAATTGTTGAGCTTTAAGGAAGACTATGCAAACAGAGATTTAGGTGTCGCTTTTTCCGGTGGAGGTACACGTTCAGCTGCATGTACTTTGGGACAGCTTAAGGCATTAGATGAGTTAGGCTTGCTGCCTAGAGTTAAATATATCTCGGCAGTATCCGGAGGGGGGTGGGCGGCAACGCCATTCACCTACACCAAAGATACAGATCAGTATTTTGGTGGGATACGCGATCCTGAGAGTATCACTTTTTCTAACAGCAAATCTGTACATCCCAAATCAATGCAAAGTGCGATTACAGATTCTCCGCTCGTAAGTAAACTTGTTGCTGGTGGCTTAAAACTAAAAGGAGATGAGAGCTTTGCTTACTCACTTGGTAAAGTGTTTTTAAAACCCTATGGGCTGCACGACCCGAGTCGCTATTTTACTTTCGATCAAGAGACCGAAGCCTTAACACGACAAGGCTTTCCCTCTAATGCTGAAGTGGATTTTTATCAGGCCCGAAAAGGGGCACCTTATCTTATTCTTGGGGCGACTTTACTAAATGAAGATGGGTTAGCTTCAGACAAGAAATATCATGTGGAATATACCCCCTTTTATTCAGGAGTAAGGGTTGGTCATATAGATAAAGATCTTTGGAGTAGTAATGACTATTTTGGCGGTGGATATATCACGAGTTGTGGTTATGACTGTATTGGTCCCTACAGCAAGCGAGACATAGGAGGTCGCGAAAAACTGCTGGTGAAGCAAGCTCCCGTAAGGAGCTTCGATATCACTAATGAAAAAGCTTTTTCTCTAAATGATATTATGGCCAGTACTGGCGCAGCACCACAAGAAATAACGAGCAATATAGGATTAGGAGCTCTTGGCTTCCCTGAGTTTAATCACATGCCATTGAATACATTAGAAGGGGATCACTCAGTCTCTGAAGAGTATCCCCACTCGGACGGGGGCCATCTGGAAAACCTTGGCATCATGCCATTACTGGCACGAAAGATGACCAAAATTGTAGTTTTCGTGAATACCAAGAAACCATTTTCTCCCAATATTAAAAAGCCGTTGGATAGCGGGCTGAACAAATCAGTGAAAGCTCTGTTCGTGCCTATCGATAACTTATTTAAGAAAGGAGATTTTGCTGTCAATGTGGTATTTGATAACGGTGAAGAAGAGTTGAGCAAACTCATAGAACAATTCACTCAACTGGTGAAAAAGGAATCTAGTAGTGAAGAGTACATTGCTAAAACTGCTTTGTTTACGAAAAGTAAGCTCGTAACAACTAGCAACGATCACTATGGAATCGAAGGAGGTCTTGAGGTCGAGATTACCTGGGTATATAACTGCCGAAGTTCTGCCTGGGAGAACAAATTGAAAGACAAAGACCTTGCGACATTGATTGCGAAGAAGAAGCGATTGATTGGCGATCAAGAAGGGCTAGAGGATTTTCCTCACTACGGCACCTTCTTTGAAAACCTTAAGGGAGTGGTCGAACTTACTAAGGTGCAAACTAATCTTTTGACCAATCTTTCTTATTGGGTGGCCAAGAAATCTCTAAAAGGGATTTAACCTAGTAAAGGGTTTAAACAGGACAATGTTGGTTTATATCTCTAATCTTTTGTTGGTAATGTTCAGCGGCAAAGAATGTTCTCCCCCTCGGTCGTATGTTTAAAAAGATTGGCCAATTTGATTTGAGGGGGAGGCTTTTGATGCTGGAACCGTTCAACGAGAGTTTCATTAACAGCTACAAGTCCGTGGCTTCGTTTTACTTGTTATTCAATCCAATTGGTACAGACCTGATTTGTACATCATCGTCAGCGACAAATAATAATCTCCAATGAATTTATCAAAGAAGTAAAAGCTCTCTGAATACTTATCAATCCCAAAAAATAACATTCTAAAAATGATCGTGTAACAATTTGTTAACGAGTTGTATTGTCTCTGTGTTCTTTGTCTTAGTTGCATATCGTTACTAAGCTCAGAACATACCATTATTTTTGAGGATCTGAATATGAACGGAAAACTAAGAACGGCTTTATCGTTAAAACTTAAGAAGCAAGATATCTCTAACCAACCTCCAAGACTGGTGCGATCGAATGCTGCCTTTGAACCGAATCCAGCCCCGTCAGAACACCACAAAAAAGAGTCTCGCTAATTAGCTTGCTCCCTCTTAATAAGGCACTCGAGAGAGTGCTTTATTGAAGATGTCTGCTGAGGAAAGGAATGGTTTATGATTAATATACAAAACAGTCTCTATGATTTATTTGATACCCAAGGTGTGAGTCTTTCAAAAGAATACAAGGATTGCATTGAGAAATATTTAGTATCTGATTTGTCTTTCACTTCTGAGATGATGAATGGTTTGGCTCGAACTATTTTTCAAAATAAAAAGATGATGGCTTACTACCTTTTACACAATGCAATCGATGAGGCTAAAGGTGCGGCAAGGTTACGAATGATCGCAGAGCGGTATGCAGATGATGAATTAAGGCCGCTGATGTTGCGTCATTATAACGATGAGATGAATCATTCTACGTTGTTTGCCAGTCTTATTCCTTTAACTGGGTACGAGACAGAAACGCATGAACATGAAGTTCAATATGAGTTAGATAAAGTCATGAACTTTGACGATGAGCTCAAGACATTCCTGTTTAGGGTTCACTCTATTGAAATACGTTCATGGCGTTTACTGTTACTGCATTTGGCGATCATCGATGAGTCTGGCGATGATTACATGAAACAAATGCGTCCAACGATTCAAAAAATCTTAGAAGATGAAATGCAGCATGTGTGTTACACCGGGAAATATGTCAGTCGTTGGCTACATGCTGAGCCACACTTAAGCAAAGTTTTTGTTGAGTGCATTACCCACACGAATAAAGAAACATGGGAAGACCTCTCTTCGATGGCTTTATTCATGCGCGATCATATTCAAGATTTTCTTTTAGAATCGGCGGCTTAAATGACTCTCTGGCTTAGGGTTTTAACATCGCGAAGCTCATTCGCGATGTTGGTTTTCATCGCCATCGCGTCAGTGATAGCGAATACGGGATGGCGAGTCGTGATGAATAACTTCGCTGTCGACACTGTTGGTATGACCGGGGCTGATGTGGGAGTATTGCAGAGTGTTAGGGAAATACCAGGCTTGCTCTCATTTACTGTTTTGTTTCTGTTGTTCATCGCTTCAGAACAAAGAGTCGCTGTACTGTCGGTTGCAACATTAGGGCTAGGCGTTGCCGTGACCGGGTATTTGCCTTCGATTTATGGCTTCTATTTCAGCACGACGATCATGTCTATTGGTTTCCATTATTTAGAAGCGGTGAACAAATCACTCTCAACACAGTTGTTAGCGACTGAGAACTTCAGTGAATCAATGGGGGAAATTCGGTCTGCTGCCTCATTCTTCTCGATGGTGACTTTTCTATGCATTATGGTCGCGAGCTATCTTTTTGACGTTTCAGATAAGGCCATTTTCTTTACTTGTGGAGCGATATGTTTCTGGTTAGCGATTTACTTGGTCACGTTTCAAGATACTCACACAGAGCTTAAACAACACACCAAACTCATTGTCCGACGTGAATACACGACCTATTACATTCTTACCTTTTTGAGTGGGGCAAGAAGACAGATCTTTGTCGCATTTGCTGGCTTACTGATGGTGACCAAGTTTCAATATACGATTGCAATGATGGCCGCTTTGTTTATGTTATCCAGCTTAGCAGCAACACTTGCTCTACCTTATGTTGGGAGATTTATCGATCGAGTAGGAGAGAGGCTAGCTTTGATCATTGAGTATGCCGCGTTAGTGTTGGTGTTCCTATCTTACGCATTTGTGGATGATCATTATGCGGCAGCAGGGTTGTATGTTATCGACAGTATCATTTTTAGTTTTGCGATAGCTTTGAACACCTACTTTAAAAAGACAATTAGGGAAGATGAAGTGGCTTCAACGGCGAGTTTGTCATTCACCATCAACCATATTGCAGCGGTGTTTCTACCATTTTTGTTGGGAATAATCTGGATGTCTGGTTACCAATGGGTGTTTGTTTCTGGAGCAGTGATTGCTTTGATTAGCCTCTTGGTATCGTTGACTATGGGCACACAGCTTCATCAGCGAATTAATGGATTCGATAAGCTACAGAACCAATAGCGACACTCATTTATCTTACTGGTTTGATAGATAAAACAAGGCCTCGCGTGTGCGAGGCCTTTTGTGTTCCGAGCAAAACTAAATATTAATCGAGCCTAGCGAAAGCTCGGGATAATCGCCGGAATCCCTGGTAGAAGGCCAACCAACGCCATCACACCACTTAGTACAATAAACATAATGCCAGGCAACACCCAACGGCTCATTTTACTCAGTTCACTACTACGCTCTTTACAACCGACTAAGCCTAAGTTATCCAACAGCATGGTGAGAGCCCAACCAAATGCAGGGTTAACGAGCGCTGATGAAAATACAACAATCGCTGCCGATTGTGTGGTTTTCCCTTCACGCGTCATTTCCATTCCAGCTTCTAGCAATGGCACAAATACCCCAACAATGAGCGCAACACAAAGCACAGGTTGCCAGATAGCTAGATCCATCGGGTAACCCCAAACAGCGGCGATGATACAGAATAGAGCTGTTAGTAACGCGCCTGCAGGGATAGGGCGTTTAGCAATCGCCGCTGGTACGATATAAGTACCCCATGAAGACGTAAAGTTAGTACCACCGAGCAGAGAACCGAACGTTTGACGAATTGACGCCGTGGTCATGGTGTCGTCTATGTTCATGTGTACTTTTTCGGTACGTTCTGGATAGCTGATCTTTTGGAATACTTGATGTCCTAAGAAATCTGGTGACCACATCGCCACGGCTAGAATCGCAAACGGCAATACCACCATGAAGTGTTCAATCGTCGGTAGACCTAACATCCAACCTGTATCTTCACCCCACCAATACATAGGGTTCATGTTAGGTAAGCCTGGTTCAGTGTGGAAAGCGAATGGGGCGCCCATGGCAAATGCAATCGTACCACCCAGCAAGCAGCTAAGAGGTACAGCTAGCCAACGCTTACGGAAATGCTCCAATAACGCGTACAAAATGATGGTGCAGAAGATCACGACAAAAGCGATGTGACTCATGCCGATTCCCTCAGCCCAAGCGAACAGCTTTTTCACTTGAGAAGCCGTTCCCACAAAGCCAAGGTAGAGCAGTAAGCCGCCACACACGCCTTTACTGGTGAGGTTAGCCAACAGGCTGCCCCCTTTACTGATGGCTAAGAGTAAACCAAAAGCACCAATCAACAAGCCAAACGCCATAGGGTGGCCACCTGCAGCAACGACAATAGGAATTAAAGGGATAAGCGGGCCGTGTGTACCTGCGAGGTTCGCGGTCGGCAATAGGAAGCCAGAGAAAATAATAATGAAAACAGAGGCGATGAGGAGTTCATAACGAACATTTTCTAAAATGAAGCCTTCATCTAGCCCTAGAGCCCCTGCAAAGGTGGCAGCAATCGCGCCCACCATAACCACTTTACCAATCGTGGCTGCCATCGCTGGGATGGTGTCTTCTATCTCGAATCGATAATCTTTAAACGGCAAATTAGGACGCCAGCGTTTCGGCGCCATGATTTGTAATTCATGCTCTAAATATTGTTCGCGGGAATCAAATTCCGATCTTGGTTTGTGTTGTTGTTCATAAGTGAGTTCATCCTCATTGGCTTGAGGCTGATCTACTTGTATATGTACGGACTCTAAAGTACTGCTCATGTTGATTCCTTTCGTTCACACTCTAAGGCGTGTTATTCCAACAAACGTTATTGACTCACGCAGAAGCGCAAACAATGCGTCAACGTATCATTAAAAACTCATTAACATTTAGTTGTTAGTACCTTATACCAAACCCAAAAAAACAAATAGTCTCAGGTAGTTAGACATTAGTCGTAGAGTTAGTCGACTAGTATTAGACTCTGTAGATAGTATGTGTCTGGTTATTTGTAGTCCCTTAATTTCTCCCACGTTCTGCACTTGATAGTGATAGAATCTCCGCATTAGAATTATCGAGAAACTAGGTATTTATAAACAATGTTTATCCATCAGGTAAATGGCATCGATTGGCTGGTAATTACAGCCTTTGAAGAACTGAAAACTATGTTTATCGAAGATGCTGGTCCTATCCCAGCTTACTTCTCTACCGCCAGTGAATTGAGCCTGATTGATCAAGCCAAACGCAGCTATGGATTTTTGCCTACACTCCGCGGTGTGATCACCGATACCGGCACGTATCAAAGTGAAAATCTTGAAGAAGATTTGAACCCACAGCTTGCGTGTATAGTGGAAGGGCGTGGCCGGGTGTTTATCTATCACGGCGACTATGTGGCTTTTGTCGATGACGAGCAAACCTTCATTACCCGTATGGACTGAGAGTGATTCAGTGAGTTGAGATCGGCGAATTGGTAAATAGGCGAGTTAGCTCCCCTAGAATTTAAAACTAAAGGATTAATATGATGGCAAAAACGATCTCATTGGTACTTGGCAGTGGTGGCGCAAGAGGCTTGGTGCACGTTGGAATCATCCGTTGGTTAATGGAGCATGGCTATCAGATAAAATCCATTTCTGGCTGTTCAATTGGTGCACTTATCGGTGGTGTCTACGCTGCGGGCAAGTTGGATGAATTTGAAGAGTGGGTCACCAGTATCGACCAATCGGATATGGCTATGATGTTGGACTTTTCATGGCAATCGAGCGGGATGTTCAAAGGGGACAAGATCATCGACACACTGCGTGGATTGATCGGCGAGATTTCAATTGAAGATCTGCCCATCCCTTATACCGCAGTCGCTGCCAACGTCGCCGATGAAAAAGAGGTTTGGCTGCAATCAGGTTCTCTGTTTGATGCCATTCGCGCTTCTATCTCTTTGCCATTGTTCTTCACACCTCATGTTATTAATGGCGAAGCGCTGATTGATGGCGGGGTACTCAATCCCGTACCGATTGCGCCTACCTTTGGTGATAAGACAGACGTTACTCTGGCTGTGAATTTAGGCGGCGAACCTGAAATGGTTCAACAGGAAGTGATACCTGTTTCCCTACCAACAAAAGAGAGTAACTTGCATGAGAAGGTTGTTCACTTTATCGATAATCTCGGTAGCAGTGTAAAAAGTAAAATGAGCTTCAATTTTGCAGCCTACGACATTGCCAACCAAGCGTTTGATGCGATGCAATCGACCATTGCTCGCCAGAAACTGGCCGCTTACCCCGCCGATATTACGCTTGAGATCCCACGTAATGCCTGTGGCACTTTAGAGTTTGATCGCTCACAAGAGATGATAGACAGAGGCTATCATTTGGCACAGGCTAAACTGGGTAACTGGCTTTAATGTATTTGCTGCTGAATGAGAGTATTTATGGAAACTGAACTTAAAGATCTGGTCACAACAAAAGATGTCATCGTGCTCACCAGTTCAGAAGAGTCCGCCGTATCATGGCTGATAGAGTGCTATCAAGAGAACACTGATATCCAGATTATCGAGAACGCACACCAACTAGATACTGAAGCGATTTTGGCGCAATGTCGAAACAGCCTGGGTGAAAGTAAAAAGGTCATACTTACTGCGCAATTTCGCAGCCAATTACCTATCATCAATATCGCTTCACTGTGTAATGAGAAGCGCAA
The DNA here is from genome assembly GCF_007858795.1 of Vibrio sp. T20. Taxonomy (NCBI): domain Bacteria; kingdom Pseudomonadati; phylum Pseudomonadota; class Gammaproteobacteria; order Vibrionales; family Vibrionaceae; genus Vibrio; species Vibrio sp. T20. The sequence goes on along the minus strand of NZ_VFEB01000093.1, from coordinate 122,019 downwards.
ATCGTTGATCAATATTGAGCTGTTAGGCTGGGACGAAGAAAAACGCCTTCCTCACTCTTATAGCAGTTTCTAGCTTCTAGTATTTTAGTTAACAGCATTCGCTATATAGCAGCCGTTTTAGGTAGCAGACAATGCAAGACCATCACTTCAAATGTCTGCCGCCATCAAGGTGTAAAGTTCTTCCTGTCATGTAATGACTGGACAAAACATACTTGATGCCATCTATTATTTCCTCAAAGCCCGCTTCTGTGGGGATCAGAGCTTTCTGCAGCGCTTTGGTTTTGTATGCCTCATCGTCATGTTCATTGAACTTAATCATGGCTGGAGAGAGGGTATTTACTTTGACCTTGGGAGCCAGCATTGCTGAAAACGATAGCGTCAGGTTGTTGAGTGCAGCTTTACTGGCCGCGTAAGCGATGTGTTTTTTACTGCCTTTTTCCGCAACGTAATCACTGATGTGGATGATGTCTGAGGTTTTATCGCCAGACATCAATTGGTCTTTGAGCGTTAAATTGAACAGATAAGGCACGGTGGCGTGAATCGTCATCATCTGGTGCATGATTTGTGATGCATTTTCACTGGGATTGTTCTTGTTCTCAGGTTTCCAGTCGGAAGCGTTATGTATGATGGCTCGAAGTGTCTTATAGTCTTTACCAACGTAATGAAGAAAGCCCTCTAGGCTACTTTGTTGATAAAAGTCTACTTGCTGCAAGTCGGCTCCACCATCGCGCAACAGTTGCAGTTGAGGGTAGTCGCTGCGGTAGGTGCCAACTACTTTGTATCCATCCGCTAAAAGTTGCTGCGCCAGTGCGAAGCCGAGTCGCTTTCCCACGCCGGTTATTAGTATCGTTTCACTCATCGTAAAAACTCAGCTCTGGTTTGAGGGTTAGTTTTGAAAATGCCACCGAGCGCGGTTGTTGAGGTTTCAGAGTTTGCATCCATGACACCTCTGGATTTAACGCAATAGTGAGTGGCTTTAATCGTCACGGCTACGTTTTCTGTTTCCACTAGAGTCTGTATCGCGACTAGGATTTGCTGAGTAAGGCGTTCTTGTACCTGAGGGCGCTGAGCAAAGAATCGAACGATACGGTTGATTTTAGACAGCCCAAGAATCTTGTTTTCAGGGATATAGGCCACTTCTGCTAAACCATCGATGGTAATGAAGTGATGTTCGCACGTCGACGTTAAATCTATGTTCGACACCTTGACCATTTCATCAACCGACATTTTGTTGTCTATCACACTGATTTTTGGAAAGTTATTGTAATCTAGCCCTGAAAATATCTCATGGACGTACATCTTTGCAATGCGATCGGGTGTTTCAGCTAGGCTATCATCAGTCAAATCCAGTCCAAGCGTACTGACCACTTCCGTTAAAAGACCTTTGATGCGGTTGTACTTCTGGTTTGGGTTCATCTCGCTCGGTGTCATCGGGGTTTCTAGTCCCTTTTCGAGCAAAGCTTCTCTTACTTTTTCAGCTTCTGTGGTTAGCATTGACTCGCTCCTTATGAGTTAATTTTCGAGCTCTGCTTCATAGCTAAGCGTGAGTGAAACGGAGTCGGCAAAACGTAGGGCATGAGGCTTGTCAATTCTCACTTGAGCGTATCGAACCCATGGATGATCGATACAAATGCCGAGTACGTCGCTGGTTAACTTTTCTAAAAGCAGAAATCTTCCGGATTCGACATGTTGAATGATCTTCTTGCAGATGTTTTTGTAGTTGAGTGCGTTGTCCACGTCATCAGAGAGACAAAGGTTGTTAGCAGGGTAGTGGATCTCTGCATTGATAACGATGTCTTGCTGCTTAGACTTTTCTTCTTCGTTGAAACCGATGAAGGTTCTTAGTCTGAGATTTGTAATGGTGATAATGGCGTTGTGATTCATAACAGTGTCCAATCCTTAGAGAGTGAAGTCAGGTACGTGCTTGTTTTAAGAAAAGATCAGTAAAGCTCACGCGATTAAGAGTTCAGTCGTTCCTTTAGCCGTTGTTCCTGTTGCAGCCGTTCTTTTTTCAGTCATGTAGAGGCTAGGTGAAACTGATATCGAAAGGGATGGTTTCGGTTTTCTGACTTAACTGATCGAAGTTTTCCCAGAGCTGCTGATATGAGATGTTTAGAGTGGGGTGACGTCCTTGTGCGGCAATATCAACTAATGGCCTGAGCACAAAAGCGTACTCGGTGATTTCGCCTCTAGGCAGCTCTACGCCATCGATAACGCCCACTTGATTACCATAAAGGAGGATGTCGATATCCATCGTCCGTGAAGCATAGGCTTTGGTCTGACGCTTGCGATCGTTCTCTAATTCGATTTGATGTAGAACCTTGACCAGCTCCGCGACAGATAGGTCACATTCAAATCCAACGACTAGGTTAAGGAAGTTATCCCCTTCAAATCCAACTGGCTCGCAATCGTAGAAATTAGAAATGTGCAGCGGTGCAAAGCGATCATGCAATGCTTTGAGAGATTCTGTGACGTGATGTTCGCGGTTAATGTTGCTTCCGATGCTGACATAGACGTTGGCCATAGTTTTCCTTCCTTTTAACCAGCCTATACGTCCAACTCGCGATGAAGATCAGCAATGCATCCTTTTAATGGTAGGACGGCAAAAGAAAAATACGGTTCTGTTACAAGTTTTGCCCGTTTTGAGCCCGACAAAAGGGCACCTGTGAGCTAGAAAGTGCCACGAGTCAAAGCTCGGCCTATGAAGGTTTCGGGCATAAATGAACTACAGCTTCCCCCTAAATTAGCATTTACTAGAAAGCTAAAGGTAAATGAAAAAGCCCAAACAAAGGATTGGGCTCAATTCAATCATCATGAAACCATTGTCATGGTGATTATATTCCGATTAATTTCCCCAGATTTGACTTACAAACTCTGGATGGTCAATAAACGGATTACGATTCCCTTGGAAATCATGTACCGCATTATTTCGGTCGATTTCTTTTTGGCTGACTGGATCTTCAGAATGCCAACGCTTTAGCATGGTAAGTAGCCAAGGTTCAAAAACGGTTGTATTGGTTCCATCCAGAACGGCATCAGAGCTTGTAGAGTTCCCTTCCCAATTAGCGATTTCATTTTCATAGCGTGTTGCCATGTAGAAATATGCTCTTGCGAAATCACCTTTAAACTCATCAATTGGCTCAAACACCGTACCTACATAACCAAGAGAGTTCGCTGCACTGCCTAACTTAGAACCATTGCTTGATGTGTATGTCGCGCTACTCACCTCACCAAATGGCCAATTACTACGTTTCGAGTTAACGTAGCCGTCAGTGGCAAATAAATGGTGACCGTCAGAGTTCATTGGCTCGACTTTCCCACCAAACCAGCTTTTTGGGAATGAGTGCTCACGGTTGTAGCAATCACCTTCTTTGCTGTATTGACCACATTGGTCGGCCACCTTAGTAAATTGGATTGAATCTGAGCCTGAAGGTTTCTCCGAATACATATCGAGAATCGACCCATCAGTGTCATAGTATGCGTCTAGGTCAGCCTCAGACACTAACGTCCAAATAGCGGTGTAACCCTGACTACTATGATTATCAATAATTTGATATAAGGCCGTTTTTAACGCAAAGCCCACTTTGCCTTCAGCGTCTTTGTAATACTCACCTAACACTGGTGGTTCAGTTGGTGGTGTAGTTGAGCCACCAATCGTAAATTCTGTACTCTGACTTGCTTGGAAATCACCACCAGATGCCACAACGGTCCCGTTTACCGACAAACTGTATGAACCATTCCCCACACTGCAGCACATTCCATCTCCATAAGAGTCTGAGACTTCTAGGGTGTAGCTACCATCCGCTAAACACATTTCCACTTCATTGATGGTGTTACTTTTATAGCCCGAACCAGAATAAAGAGTTTGAGAAACTGAGTTTTTGAGAGACCAACTGGTTTCAGAACCATAGTTATCCGTCACTAGCGTGAGTGCGGCACTTGTGTCATTGCAGCTTTGTGTTGGTGGAGTCTCCGTAGGCTGAAAGTTATCTAAATACACCACTTCCGAGCCATCAAAACCTGCATCATCATAAAATCGTACGCCCACAACGATATCTTTAGTGCTCGTAGCGCTGTACGAGTGAGTCAATGCTTGCCACTGATTCGTTAAATCATTATTCGAGTAGCCTAAATAGCCATCAACAAAAAGGCGAGCTTTCACGTTACCTTCAGTGTGATAAACATCGACAGAGAAATCATAAGTTTTCCCTTGTTCAACACGTATCGTTTGTAGAAAATCAGTATTACTTTGAGTGCCTGTATTCACGGTTACTTGCGCAGAGAAACTGCCGTTATTGACAGGGTCGGTAGAGGGTGATGCCGCAATGCCGGAATCAATTACACTCCATCCAGATGGTACGTTTCCTTCCCAGTTTTCGAAACTTCCATTTTGGATTTGTGCATGCGCACTCGCTGAACAAAGTAATGCAACGCCACTTAGTGTTATTATTCTATTTATCATATAACCTTCTGTTTAATTGGATAAAAATCAACTAAGCTTAGAAAGTAATCAAAAGGTGAATGGAGATAAACATCACATTTATAAATGTAAGTAACATTACCTTTATTAATATATGTGATGTAAAGCAATGTGATATCGACCTGTCTATTGCTTTCACACGCTAGATTATTGAAAAAAGGTTCATCTTGGCTTTCAGGGGAAAGCTGCGATGAACCCAAAATAAGCACTTATCCGCAAGCCCTGCCTATAGTAAATGTAACCTCTACTAAAGTTCGATCCAGCCCTTACCTAACCAACTGAAAATTATGCGCACAATTCAGTTTGGTTCTGATTTCTAGTTTAAGATCGTGCAAGCACATATTGCTTCCGATTCAAGGCTCGTTATTAATCAAGAACTTCCTTTTATTTAGATATTGTTCAATGGCTTAGGGGGCAATATGTTTGTGCGTAAGTGTGATTAAAGGTTGGTTTGTTTTGGATTAAAACATTTAGCTACATTGTTGGAACTCTAGGCATGAGGAGGAGTAAGGCAAGTTGCAGGGTTTGAAACTGAGTTCAATCCCTCTCTGGCTCACTTTGGGGCAAAATATTTGTTGGTGCAGTTCAGGGGTGATGAGAGCAGCCTCTAGAGAGCCCCATAAACCCCGAACAAAAGCGAACTTCATCTATCTCACTGGCAATTTGGTCTTTGTTTTTACCTGACCGAAGGCGAAGCTGGATTCGATAGAAGCAATATTGGGTAGGCGAGTTAATTGCTTGCGGATAAACTGCTCGTAGCTTTTGAGTGACTCGCTCACTACATGCAATAGGTAGTCGTGATTACCTGTCATCAAAAAGCACTCTAACACTTCATCAATCACTTCAATGTGTTGCTCAAAGTCTCGCATGTTCTCTTCAGTTGGCTTTTCAAGTTTTACCAATACAAACACATTCACAGGCAAGCCACACGCTTCTTGGTCAACACTGGCGTGATAGCCACGAATAATTCCTTGCTTCTCTAATGCTCGAACTCGGCGTAAACAAGGAGAGGGCGATAGTGCCACGCGATCAGCCAACTCTTGATTAGTAAGCCGAGCGTTGCTTTGCAGTTCAGCCAGTATTCTTTTATCGATCTCATCCATTGGCATATTCCATCAATATTGAAGTTTATTTGGCAATATTATTGCTCAAAGTGTATGTCTTACTTCGCAAATAGCAATTTTTAACATCTGCGCAAAACTAAAATTAAAGGAGGAACAACAAGCATGGAATGACTTAGGAATTATGAATACTTCAACTCAACTTAGCCCGCTGCGTAAAACCACCAAACACGAACAAGCAGAAGCTCTTGCCATTGAGCAAGCAAAACACTTTGGTATCGACCCAAATAGTGATTACGGCGTCACGCTGATTGAACTGGCGACGACCCTGTACAAAGCTAATACCAAGACACACGATCTTTGGGCATTGACGGTTGATGGCTTATCAGATCTCGACAAGAGCGACCGGATCGCTTGGTTTAACGCTAAACGTTTCTTGTCATTCCAGATCGCTAAGATCCTCGATAACCTGCAGAACCCAATGCGTGCCACTTACCAATCTATCGCGACTAACAATGGTAACTTTGCGTCTAAAGGCGCGTATCCGATCTTCGATAATGTTGCTGCTATATTCTCTGCAAGTCCTGTTATTACGCGCACTGCGACTTATTTGTTTGCCTGTACCGAGTGGATTGAAGATGCATTCAACGGTAAAGAGCCGCTGCACGATATTTACTCTCGACTGCTAAACCCAACATCAATCTCACTCGCGAATCACATGGTTGACCTTGAGGCAGGTTCTAGAGCTAACGAATATCTAGCATGGAACTTTAATTCCGGTATGGCGGCGATTGATGGGTTGCTGAGCCATTTACTTGGACATGAAGATATTGTCTTGGCCTCGCGCAATATCTACGGCGGTTCTTATCAGCTGTTGGAAGATTGGTTTGGCAAGCCGTCGAATCTGAATGTCGCGGTAGAGTGGGTGGATGGTTACTCCGGTGATGAGTTTGCGACTCGCCTTGATGAGGTTGCCGATAAATATGCTGGTCGCCTCGCTGCAGGTAAGAAAATCTACGTCTACCTAGAGTCACCGTGTAACCCGCATGGCTACGTGTTAGATGTTGCTAGCATCAGTAAAGCTGGTCACTCTCGCGGTTGGGATGTGATTGTCGACTCAACAGTGGGTACGCCATTACTTCATCCTGTGCTCAAACGTGATGATGTGATGGAAAGGCCTGATTATGTCATTCACTCCTACACCAAAGAACTGGCGGGTTCAGGTACCACAACCGCTGGGGTAGTCATCGGACGCAACGAGACCATGTTTGTTCCAAAAGGAGAAGAGGCCACCTGTACCAAACCCAACGGCGATGAGGTCACTATTCCATGGAACGAAACGCTGTTTTGGAATGTGTATTACATCAAAGGCGCATTCTTAGATGCAGACAAAGCGTTTGAAGTGCTCAATGGTATGAAAACGTATGAGATGCGAGTGGTGCAAAAAACCATTAATACTCTGACTCTGGCAAAGATTTTTGATGCCCACCCAGACATCAACGTATCGTGTCCCGCTTTACCAGACAGCGATAACTATGAACATTGCCAGAACAACATGTACTTGGGGCTACCAGCCGCGCTGTTTACTATCGACATGGAAGGTAACGGCGATCGTGCACCAATCAATCGTGATGGGTTCAAACAGTTCTTCGATATGCTTGAGCCAGCAATCGGCATGCAAGTGAGCCTTGGGCAAACCAATACGGTGGCGCTGTGTCCGGCACTGACAACGCATTCAGAACTCAGTGATGAAGCGCTTAATGAAGCGGGTATCAAGCCGACGACTATGCGTATCTCGATTGGGTTGGAAGATCCTCGCATGTTCATTGCTCATATTATCGAGGCCGCCAAATTGTCGATTGACCGTAAGCACGCCGACTTCTCATCGAGCTTCCCGAGTAACGACCGTATTGACGAGATCTATATGCAAACCTATATGGATGTACACCAGAGGTTTGTGAAGAGTTTGCCGAAGTTCAGTCAGCTCACTCAGTGACTTAGGTCAGTAATGAAAGCTAGCAATAAAGGGTTAGAAAGAAAAGTCAGTGAAGTCGGGTAGCTGTAACCGTTATAGGACAGTCATAACCGCTAAATAGAAAAACTAAGGCCGCGCTTGAGCGAGGCTTTAGTTTTAGAAAGCTCTCACTGTGTAGCTTCATCGAGTGCTATTCAATTGGTGCTTGGAAAGCGACTCTGTTGATGACTTATTACTGGGCTAATACTGAATAACAAAGAGCAAGAGTTCTAGAAAAGGAATGATTTTCGTAAAAAGTAAAATTATTCGATTAAGATAGCGTTTAATATCACCATTAAGATCATATGGTTATGGTTTTTTTGGGTATTGTCATTCTACGTATTTTCAACATGAATGAATTATGAACGCTACTTTCATCCGCGATTAATACCACCTCCTGCATAGTACACCCATCAAAACAAACTATGACTCTTTAGAGGTTCTTATGAAAAACGTACTTATTGCTACTACACTGGTTCTGGCTTCAGGCTTAGCAACAGCAAACACTTTACCAGCAACGGGCGGATTTAATGGCCCGACGGCTAGCGCTCCTGTTACGGTTGCTCAAGTCCTAGAAGCAAGAGATGATACCCAAGTTCAGGTGACGGGTAACATTGTGCACTCTTTGGGAGATGACGAGTACAAGTTTACTGATGGCAAAAACACAATTGTGATCGAAGTAGAGGATGAAGCTTGGGCTGGTTTGACGATTGCTCCAAATGACAAGATAACGATTGTTGGCAACGTTGAAAAAGATAGCTGGGAAGAGGCCACAATTGAAGTTGATAGAATTACAATTGGTAGCTAAATCGAGTAAATGCAGTAGTAACTGAAGCGATAACTTAAACTTCAAAGGAGCTCATTGTGGCTCCTTTAAAGTTTTAGAACTATGACAAATAGAGAACATGTATTTACTTTGTATTCTTGCTCATAGCTCATGACACATAGCTAAGTGCTATAACCGTCCAACATTAATTCAGTAAACAGTCACGTTCTCTAATAAAGCTAGATTATTAGGTAATAGACTGAATTTCTGCTGTACCAACCCATTTTTGTGTTGGGGAGCAAATATAACGGTGACTCATTTTGGGGAAAACGGTGAGAGCAGGAGCTAACTCATTGACGCAAAAAGTATCTGCTCCATTGGTTGTCAGCATGAAATGGCTCATGTTGAGATTACTCGGCAGAGAGACTCAAAAAGCAGTCGTTAGAGAGCGTTGTAACTCTCTCTGCTCACTCGTTTACTATCTAGGCTGGTGGCCAGTCTTCTTCGCAAGCTCTTGCATAGCCTCGGCAAACGTTGTTGTCCCGCCTTTAGCTTTAACCTGTACCACCTTATACCCCAGATTTTCCAGCGCTTGGCGCTCTGCTAAAACAGCTTTATCATCCGGCTGACTGCCCTGTACTGGCTGATGAATGTAACACCCCTCGAGTTGACCATCTTCGACCAGTTGGTGGTGTTTTAATGCATTGATATCAAAATTCATAGTAAGTCTTTTCGTTTAAAATGGAGAGTCTCTGTGGCAAAGGCCGCAAGTCTTCAGAATTCTATGTTTTGTACCATACGGCATTTTAACCATAAGAAGCTAGTGTAAATACAGTAATTCAAAGGAATGCGACCTTTAAAAGGGCAGTGTAGGTTGAGCTATAGAGAGCGTTTTAGTCTAATAGCCGATTAAGTATCTTGTTTTTTTGCTGCCTCGAAATACCATCTTCATTATTTTCGCACAGAAAACGGATGTGACTACAATGCCACTGCAGATTCCTATGTAGAGAGTAATGTTAAAATCGCTTTTTAAGGTGCCACCAAAATATTTAGCGTCTGCGATTTCGAGGATCAGTAGCAACCACGGGTGGATGAAAAAAATCGCAAAGCTTGTATCTGAAATGGTGTCTAAATATTTGGATTTAAAACTCAATTTTTCAAGAGCTCCATACAGTAAAAAGATGAGGGCAACCTTTTGAATAAAAACAACATCTATCCCATCGTATTCAAAAAATGGCTTGTGTGAATTACCATTGATACCAGTGTGATTTTGATAAATAGACAGCATGACAACGATAAATAGCAACAGAAGTAGTGTCTTACTATTTAAGCACTCAGTGACCTTATCTTTATTCATACACACGCTAATCCCTATCAAATATATTGGCGTAAAATACACCAGAGACTGGAGTGGGTTAGTCCCTTCAACCGCTCGATGAACGAACAGAGACAGTATCGAAAGGAAACAAATAACCATAAGCTGTGACTTAGGCGCTAATTTGATAAAACGCATGTGCATAGGAGCAGATAAGAAGCACAAAAGAACAAAGGGGATATACCAATAGGCAGTGAGGAAGTGCCCTGTAAACAAATACTTTATTGCGGTGATGATGTCTGGATCTGACTGTTCGAACAATACACCATTGCGGTATGCACTTTCCGGGTCAACCATGTTCTCAATAGGATTAAAGTAACCCCAATTAAGGTAATAGAAAGCGAGGGTGGCGATACTTCCGAGAATTAAGTAAGGCACACCAACATTTTTAAATTTCCCAAGAACGAATTTACTGTAGCCATAGCGGCTGTAGAAGACGTGGTAAAACATATAACCTGATATAAAAACGAAGAGCGATGTACCTCCAGTTATTATGTTTTTTAGAATATTTCCAATCTCATCGGTGCTCGATAGTCCGTAAGTATACGAATGTCCCATGACGATTAGAACTATTGTAATTCCTCTAAAATTACTTATCGATTGTAGAAACATATAAACTTCCCGTTTGATTTTAGCGTCGATCTCCCTTTGATTTAACTATAGACCTGATTAAAAGTTATTCTTGCCATTTTAAGAGCATACACAATTGAGTTGCCTAATTTTTATTATGAAGTAGAGGTTTAAACTTTGTTATTGTGTCTTCAGGTGGTAAGAAACTTTAAAAAGTAAATTTTGAAGCTTTATGCCGCTAGGTATTTGTTTTCTAAAAAGCATGGGGAACACAAGGGTAAAAGTAGCAACAAGATTAAAGCGAGATAATTTTAAAAGTAGATAGCTTGGCAGTCGATAGAATGCGCCGAGAATGAAATTCTATTTAACCCGACCTTCTCACTGCGATTGTATTCATTGATAGAGTGGTTAAATCCATAGGCTGTTGAAGGGGCCATATATTGAGTTATGCCCTGTTGTGTAGCCGTTATCCCATCATGGCCGTGACCACAGATAACCTCACGTACGCGATATTTTCTCAGCACGTTCATCACATCGGCATCGTTTTCTAGACGGATGGCTTTCATCCAATCTGCACCGACTGGAATGAGAGGGTGGTGAACAACTACGATAGGGTTGTTGGCCTTTTTTAGCTGTTGTTTTAGCTGAGCCATACCACGGTTATCAATACGCCCAGACCCGAGTGGATGCTGGTCATCGCGCGGCTTGAAGCTTGAGTCTAGGAACAAAACTTCTCGTCCACAGATAGTGGCTTTATCAGTGACGAAAATTGTCGATCCTTTTAACTCTGTACGCATTAGTGAAGAGTCATCATGGTTGCCGGCAATGGCGTAAATAGATTTATCGCTAATGTGTCGCCTAATGAACGCTTCTAATCGAACGTAGTCGCCGTGTTTTGGATTACAACATATGTCACCAGTCAGAAAGATGGTCTTACATTTTGTGTCTTCATTGACGTATTCCAGTGCTCGACGCAGGTTCTCATAGCTGGATTTATCTGAAAGGTGACAATCACTGATTTGGTATACGGTGTTCATTGTTATAGTCCGGTCATTCCATACACACCGTTTACGGTGAATTAAAAATGCCTGCAAATTGGCAGGCATTCATTGGTGTTAGTTAGCTTTTGATGCGGCGTGGTGTTCAATCATGAAGGCAATGGCTTCATCGCTTAAGCAAGATTTACTGACGTATTGGCGCTGTTTGCCGACATGAAGGATAAAGCCGAGATCGGTCTGCTCAAGCTGGTCGATGTCACTCCAAGCGATAGTGTTGGTCGCTTTATGGTTTTTATAACTCACACCGTTCGTGTCACCTTGAAAGACTATTTTGCTGCCAGCGCCAGAGCTGATTCTTTGTCGCCATAACCACCATGTTCTTTTACAGTACACACTGAACGCTTCAATGACACTCAAAACAATAAAGAACCAGCCAACGTAACCGTTAGGTAATAGTTCAAACTCCAGCAGAACCACACCAAAAATTAGAAACAGTATGCCTTTCAAATAGGCTTTGGGAAATTGAGTCGGAAGGCTAGTTTGATCATAACACTCTGCGAAAAACGTTTTGTCGAGGGTGTATTCTGTGGTGAAACCGGGATCTTTAGACATGTCTGGCTACTTTAATGTTTTCTGTGAATGGGTTTACTAAGCTGCGTTCTTGCAACGTTAGTATTGTATCGCTTCTCATGGCTTATCTTTAGCTATTTTGGTTATCTTTTGTAAATCGATAATACCAATGGATGTACTTTCGCCATCGCTAACTTGCTGCTTAAACAGGTACTAAATGATGTTCATAAAGGCGATACTGAATTAGCAAAGCAGTGATTGAAGTCGTTTTGTTTAGAGCTAATGAAAAAGCCTGTAGCGAGACTTCAGGCAAAAACACATAGCGACCAGGTCGCGGTGGAGTTTGTGCGTCATCTATTGCACTTAATTCTGGCTGATTCCTCAATTGTTAAAACTGCTGCTCTATTTTTTTGAACAACAAGTAGAGGTTTTCTATAGTTAAAGCAGTAAAGAATAATACTAGGGCAGTACTGAATTCATCATAAATTTTTTCCACTTCTGAGCCACTGACGTTCATTTGTTAGGTTAGGCTTCTTACTTGATCTAATTCATCGCTGCCTCTTTCTGGAGGATTGCTGATGCTTTTGGTCTTCAAATCGTCACTTCGTTATTGTGTAACTTTAGTCATATTTCTTTGTCCTTTGTTCAGCGCTTTATCGTCGGCTTCTCCTCTGAAAGTTGGTGTCTATCCGTGTCCTCCATTTGTGATTAGTTCGATGGAAAATGAATGGAACGGCCTGAGTATTGAACTTTGGGAGAGAATTGCAAAAGAAATGGACGTTGAGTACACGATAGAAAACCACCGCTTGGATGACTTACTTAATGCGATTGAAACCGAGCAAATCGACATCGGCGTGTCTTGCATTTCAATCACGCCAGAGCGAGAGATTTTTGCTGATTTTTCCCATTCCTTTTACGAAACTCACCTTGCCATTGCAGTGAAGAAGCAGGGTTATCTTCATACCTTACACGCTATATTCTTGAACCCTGCACTGTGGATTATCATTGGAGTCATCGTGATGATCTCAGGAGTGATTGGAGCGTTTTTCTACTTATTGGAGCATGGAGAGAACGAAAAGCTTTACTCGATGAAAAGCCGGACTGGCCGTTGGCTAGAAAGCTTCATACTGGGTTTACTTTTCATCACTCGAGGTCCATTCAATTACTTTGAGTTTAAGAGCCTAACTGGACGAATTGCCACGGTGTTTATTGGCGTATTTAGTATGCTTTTTATCGCCAGTATTACTGCTGTGTTAGCCAGTAAACTGACTCTAAGCCAAGGCTCTTCCCATATCAAAGGTGTGAATGATCTTGCGGGTGTGGAGGTGGGTGCCAAAGTTGCCACGACGTCTTCTCTGATGCTCACAAGTTTCGGTATTCGACACAAGAGTTACATTGATATGCCAAGGCTATTAGCAGCTTTAGAGGATGGCGAGGTTGAAGCGATTGTCGCTGATGATGTGGTGCTCAAATACATGATTGGTAATGGTAGGGTAGGCGGGCAATTTGAGGATTTAGAGGTGCTGCCTTATCAGTTAGAAAAGCAAAATTATGGCTTTATCATCACTGAAAACAACCAGTACGAAGAAGAGATAAACCGAGCACTATTGAAAATTCGTGAGTCACGGAAGTGGCGCAAAATACTGGTCGAATACTTTGCGGATAAGTAGTTTAAGTAAATTAGATACACCAGGGCTTCTAAGCTCTTTCTGCTAGAGTTGCTCAGAACCAGCGGCTTTATTTTTCTTGAAGTACTTGAATACTGTCCAAACCAGATAAGCCGCAACACCGACAATAAGTGCCGAACGAATTAAGATAGGAGCATCATGCTCAAGTTGGCCTACATGCGGCACAATACTGGCAAACAATCGACTTGTGAAAAGCAACCCCATTACTAACATTACAATTTTATTCATGTGACTTGCCATTCTATTAGGTGCGTTACACAGAACAAGCTTTGGGCATTTGACACTATCAATGCGACCAAGAACGGTTCTGCTCGGAAACAAAAGCATGCGCTTCTCAAGAATAGTCGTCAATGCAATATCCGCTTAAAACCAGTAAGCTAAAGTTTCGTTTTTGGAAGAGGTTTGTTCTGCCGGATACAGCTATAAAGCGAAGCGTATATGAGTGGAAATGGGTTTAAAATATTTATGTCAGTGTCTCTTAGATTACCAGCGTATTGAAAGCAGGATTGATTGACGAAAAAGTTATTATCTTTGAAGTTTACAACTTATTTGAAATTATCAACTTCAAAGATAACATTGCTCATGAGTTCAGATTATTCGGAATTTATCTCGTCGAATATATTTTTTCCACAATAGATAAGTCCATGCAAAAAATGAGGTTATGATCAAGGTTGGTATACATTATACCAACTTCACCAGTGTTGAAATCAACAGACTTTGCGACATCTTCTTGAAAGTTATCAATGACTAATTGTAATAAGCAATCCTTATCTAATACATTCATAAGTTTCCTTTGATATGTTTTGATACTAGTTGCATAGTAAAGGATAGATTGTGTTCATAATCAAGGTGATTTTGATAATCTTTTAATTTGGTGATTTTTATAAATTTTAATAGTCTCATTTCATAATGAGAGCCTAAATAAATACTAATTGATAATTAATACCATTTTGGGGCTGATTTCATTAATCTTACAAGGATCGAGTTCAGGGTAATAGGTAAATAATCTCAAGTTTGTCGAAATATCAAGGTTAAAATAAAAAAATTTATTTTATTGCTATATTAGAGCTTAATTATACATAGATGCTGCTTTCTTAGTGATAAAGTTTGTGAGCAAGGTAGTGTGTAGGTAAATACGCTTCACTCTTGCAGGGGGAGATGTTTAACGCCCCCCTGCTTTACTTTTCATAAGCTAGTCTTATCTAACATCATTATGAAATTGATGGCATTGATATTGGTGGTGTTACTCTTGCTGAGTGAAAATTTCGTTGACTCAATAGCGAATTGCCGTTGAGTCAATGAGGTGAGCAGCAAGTGCCTTTACTTTCAGCACCGTGTGATATGGATGGCCACACAACAAGTTGATTGTTATCTAGTTTAAACAGGGAAGCATTTTATGGTAGAGCAAGAGTATGATTACCCAGAGTCGTACAATTTAATTTCAGTGACAGACCCTTCAAGCAAGATCAAGTACGCAAGCCCACACTTTAACGAAGTAGCAGGCTACAAAGAAGGAGAGCTAATAGGTGAATATCACAATGTAGTTCGTCACGGTGATATGCCTAAAGCCGCATTTAAAGACTTATGGGGTCATATTCAGTTAGGAAATAACTGGATGGGTATGGTAAAAAACCAACGAAAAGGTGGTGGCTATTACTGGGTTGATGCTTTTGCTTCTCCGTTAAAAGAAAACAACGAGATTGTTGAATATCAGTCGGTTCGGTTTAAACCAAAAAGAGAATATGTTGAACGAGCAGAAAAAGCGTATAGAATTTTAAATAAAGGAAAAACACCACTCAAACTCATATTACCCAAAACAAGGCTTTGGCAGCGTCAAACTTTTATATCCTTATTATTAATAGGAGTTGTTTATGCACTCCATATTACCCAATTTCTAACTGTACTACAAAGTTTCTCATTGCTCTTTTTCGGAGGGACTGTGTCAATTTATATTCTCACGCGTCGTTTGGAGAGTATTTGTAAAATAGCGAAAAGTGAATTCGATAATCCCCTAATGGAGCATATTTATTTTGGTAAGGTGGATGATCTCTCCGAAATTGCTTTAGGAATGAAGGTGCGGAAACAATATGCGAAAGCGTTATTAGGCAGAATACGAATTTCGGTGAGTGATTCATGTGAATTAACCCTAATGCAGGCGAATAAAACAGCTGAGTCGAACGCAACGGTGTCTGAAAATCTTGAAAGTCAGAAAACAGAAATTGATATGGCAGCGACAGCTATTAATGAAATGCAGGCGGCTTCAAGTGAAATCTCTCAAAATGCACAAGGGACTCTAGATTCCACCTTTAGCACCCAACAAGAACTATTATCTTGTCAGAACGAACTAAACCAAGTAGAAGAAAACTTTGTCGAGTTGACTAATGAATTAGACAACATATCGACAATATCGCTGTCTGTAGAGAGAGAGACACAGCAAATAAGCTCCGTTATTGAGATGATTAACGCGATTGCAGACCAAACTAACTTGTTAGCCCTCAATGCCGCGATAGAAGCTGCACGAGCGGGCGACTCTGGAAGAGGGTTCTCGGTAGTGGCGGATGAAGTACGAGTGCTAGCTCAAAAAACACAGGAAGCAACTACAGAGATTCAAGCGGTTATTGAAAAGCTATGCACAGGCAGTGGTCAGTCAGTAACGGCCGTTAATAATGGCACTGAAAAAGCGAAACGCACTCAAACAACGATTAAATCGACTCTAGAAAGCCTCACTTTGTTGAGTGAAAAGGTACAGGGAGTAGTTGATAGGAATAACCAGATCGCCGTCGCTATTGAAGAGCAAGTGAATGTCTCAGAAGAGATTAACCAGAATATTCTTTCCATCCATAGTAAAGCTGAAGCTTCACACGAACTAATGGAAGACAGTAAAAAGCAGTATGAACAAAGTGTACTTAGCTTGAATGAGTTAAGAAAAGGAGTGGCTCGATTTTAAACTCATAGAGTGAGTGACTCGCTACTTTGATGAGAGGCTAAACTGTGAATTCAGATTTGAACTAGTTTTAGCTTTGCTCGCAAATATAAAACCTCGCAATTGCGAGGTTTTATATTTTTGTTCGGTTGAGCTTACTTGGATGGGGCATCTTAACAGCCAGATCAGATGCCGGGTTAAGTCACTGCGCTAAATTAACTGGCCGTCGCTAGTTCAATTGTTGGTACTACATATGAAGGGTTGGGCGTGACGGCTCATTTCGTTCTTCAGATCTTGTTCATACTGATCTAGCCAGGCATAACGTTCGCGATACAACTTACGCTTTTGACGTTTTAGAGCTTCAAGATCTTTCCTGTTCGGGTTTGTCGGGATACTATAAAAATAGTCATCATGCAGCTGTCCATCGTGCTCTTCCCACAGACTGTTGTATTTAAGGCTGATGTCTTTGTTTTTCTTACCGTAGCGTAATGAGTTCGACACATGACCAGATTCTTTTACCGCATAGATATTGTCGATACCCAAGTTAATAGCGAGCAGTCGTAGTGTTTCTACCATGAAGGATTTAGGCCTTAAACCGTAAAAAGCTTTGGTGAATGTGCGGCTAAATCCATTGTCATTGGCGCCACCCTGTATACCGCCGATGTAGATGTTGTTGTCGAAAACAGTAAACGAAATGGTATACATTTTTTCGAGTTGAGAATTGGTCAATGAAACTGTGAGTTCACCTTCTTTTCTCGCGTTTCTTTCAAAGCTGAGATTAACTAGATAAACGTTGTCATCTATCTCAAGTTTTAAAAGATTGAGCCTTTCGTTATAGATTTGGTGTCTAGCTTCTGTTGCGAAGGTGTTTTCAAACCAGTCGTAGTGTTTGGATAAGATATCGATCTTTTCTTTATTGCTAAAGCCAGTACATAAGTAGGGAGTGACAAATTTAGAAAGGAAGTTGGGTTGTTTGATAAATAATAACTTTCTCTCTTCAGAGTTGAAATTATCACTCATTTTTCGAGTAGCTGAATAATAAAACAGGGCTCGAATAGTAAACTTAACTATCGCTTTGTACTTACCCTTATTTTTATGGGTATTTGCTTCAATCCCCATGCGAACGACATTCATAATCACCTCAAAGAAGAAGGATTGCTCGAACACAGTCGTGTCATGAACCCTTCCAATAATCTCACCAATAACAAGAAAATGATGATAGTGAAAAAGGTGATTTGGGTAAGTATGGATATGTATAGCTATGTAACTCAATCAGTTACTTAGCGTTCAGATTTTGGGCAGATGTGTTTGTCGCTTTAGTGGGAAGGGGTATGGGTATCAATGTTATTTATTGGAGGCGCTTGCTCCTAAATCAAAAATGCCACTACAAATATGCAGTGGCATTAGAACGATAACAAACTATCACTTTGCTTAAACCTAAACTTTAGTTCTTATATAAACTATAGTACTTACATAAACTAAAGCTCTAACAGTTTGGCCAGTTCACGCTCTTCGAGAAGCTCTTCAATTCGTTGACGAGTCTTAGGCGTTTCGGCTTGCGCTTTAGTCGACTTACCTGCTTTTTTGCTTCGGCTCGTTTTCGCTTTTTCCTTAGTCGTCATCGTAACCTTCCTTGTGTTTTCTGTGTTACAGGTTGCACGTCTCTTTTAGTGCCTTGCCCGCTTTAAATGCTGGCGTCTTTGATGCAGCAATCTGAATCTCTTCTCCGGTTCGCGGGTTACGACCAGTGCGAGCTGCTCGAGAGTTAACTTTAAAGCTACCAAATCCAAGGATCGATACGTCATCACCGTTAGCAAGCGAAGTAGAGATACCTTCAACTAGCGCATTTAGTGCTGTGCCTGCTTGGTCTTTTGAGATGTCTGCAGAAGTCGCGATGTGTTCAACTAATTGAGATTTGTTCATAATCTATATTCCTTATTGAGTACGGCTGGCGTCTACCTTTAGCACCTAGCTTATGCGATCTTATCAACAGCAACTGAAATAATGTCAGTGATTGGGTAGAGCTTTGTAAAGTAACCAACAGAATTGACTATAAAAGCATCTGTCGGTTCAATCAATGCAATTCATTGATTATTATTGGTTTATAGACATGTTGCCCAAATTTACGTGAGAAAAGAGCATTAGGGTTGCCCGATCGATTCATAATCCAAATTGAGGCTGTCATCTATCACGTTGACGAACGAAACAGCAAAAACAAAGAAGCCCAGCTTAATTGCTGGGCTTTTTGTTGTGCAGTCAGAGCGATTTGTTCATTCAGAACTATTTAGTAATAAAAATTTGTTCTGTTTCTAGTGATGTCATCGTGCGAACTTGACGCCAAATGTAGTAGAAAATACCTAACATCATCAGCATGCTTGGGATAGCGATTGCTGGGTAGCTGTAAAGTGTCAGCTTGCCAAGTTCTTCATTAAAGGCAGCGGTGCCAGCAGGGCTTGTCACAATCCAAGTCGCTAGGAAGTAGTTCATAGCTGAAGAAAATGCGAAAGTACTCGCGAATAGGTAGTTGGATGTCATTAGGCAACGATCAAACTGAGCCTGCTTACCAAACTGCTTCAAGCGCTCTTCTATAAGAGAGATATTTAACAGAGCTGGCGTGAAGATAACTTTTTGGATAAACGGATAGCGAGTGAACGTTGAGCCAAGTACCGCTAAACCAATTAGACCAGGAATTAATGCTTCTTTTAGTGCTAACCAACGAGTGTCTAGTTCGAAGAAACCAATACCGCCGGTTAATAGCACGCTGACAAAGCCGAGCGCAGCGATGAAGTTGAACTTCTTATTGCGGATTAACTCCATGCCACCATAAGCAATAGGGAAGGCAAGGGCAACAAGCAAAGCTAAGCCCGTTCCTAGGTGCTCATCTCCGCTGAATTTCATTAAGATGAATGAAGGAAGAAGGACGTTAAAGACGACTTCGAAAAGAGGACTCGATTTTTTATTTTCTGTACTACTCATAATTTCTAAATACATTATGTTATGGATTTATTCTCAGGGATTGTTGTTTACCTCGCCCAAGATGTAAAGCCTTAAGGTATCATGCAGTGTAACGACATGTGACATCAACGACATCTATGAGCCTATTTCACGTTCGATTCAGGACTTTACTTGTCCTATTTATCAGCCTCTTAGCAGCTTAATATCATGGTGTCGCAGCGTTTTGGTTAATTGCGCTATATTCGAGATACTATTTTTTTAAGCAAATGGATCATCTATTTTCGTTCATCCGGCTCTAGTATGTTAAATAAATATTGAAAGAACGACGGCTACTTGGGGCGGGTCGTCGTTCAATTAAACCAAGACGTTCGAGTTTATTCAAGGCTCGAGTTGTAGTCGAGTTTTCTACCTTGGATTTCTGAGCTATTGCTCGTTGAGTTATTCCTTCCTGTTCCCATAAACACATCAAGGTGGGCCAAAGCGCGACAGTTAATCCATGTTTTTTAAGCTCAAAGTCAAATCTCTTTGCTGTGCTGTTTGCGATTACATGGATCAACCAACAAGCGGTGTGCTCGCTATCAAGTATTTTAGTCATTGATTCATTCCGGTGTACCAAATTACACCTATTTTTATTTACGCTAATGCAACCAGAGTAACGGTAAGCATTGCAGCTAAAGTAAGTACGGACAACGCTCGCCATTGCGAAACAAATGCTACGCGGCCATCAAATTGCATTCGTGTTTGAAAACCAGTGATCATTGCCCAAGTTAATGGCTTTGAACGTAATTTGTAGAATAGAACGGCAAAGATGTGTATAGCAACCAGAGCCGGGAGCACTTTTACCATGGCTAGGTGGATGTTTTCTAGCAAGGTAAAAACTGAATCATTCAACCAGATACTTGCATAGGGTAAGTGATCAAGAAGGCCAGCTAAGGCTAAGCCAGAAACACATTGAAAGAATAAAGCTGATAGTAGCGTCACAACCATCCAACCCCCAGCAGGGTTGTGACCAGGTTTAGCACTTTCTTTTCCTAGTAAATAGCGAACCACTGATTTTGGGGATCGCAAAAATTGTCTGAATCGGCTCGTTTCGCTACCAACCCATCCCCAAATTAATCGCCAGATAATTAAGGTAATCAGTGCTAGCCCTAGTTGAACGTGGGGACCATTGCCTGAAATGCCAGACGCCATTAACCCGATGAAAAGCGCTGCTTGAGCCCAGTGGTATAGGCGAGTTGATAGATCCCAAATTTTCATAACGTCATTCTCTCTGTTGTATTTATTTACTTAGCATCAATTTGACTTGCACTAATTTACACAACAATAGTTGCACACGCAACTGTTGTTGTGTAAATTAGGTTCATCAAAGCAAGACACTACATAGAAACGAACTATTGAAACTAGACAACAAAAGCTAAACGTAGCGGAGAGAGATATGAACAAGATAATGACGGGCCTACTGTGTACTACAACAGTTCTACTCAGTACCTATGCTACCGCTGAACAAGGCGATGATTTACCCGATTACTCAAACCAAATTGAACAGCGTCAACACGCATTTACGCAAATCGAAACTTTAGTAGAGAAAGCCAGCGACACTTTAGATGGCAATGATACGAATTGGCAGACACTAGAAGAAACGAGCTTAGAGCTAACGAGTCACAGCCAATCATTGCTGACGTTATTTCCGGAAGGCAGTCACGAGGGGAGTAAAGCAAAAGAGAGTGTTTGGAGGCAACCTGAAAAATTCCATCGTCTGTTAACACAAATGGACCAGGGGTTTCAGGAGCTTTTCCAAGGCAGTCAACAAGGTGATGTATCGCTTGCGGAATCAGGATTAGAAGCAGCACAAGATACTTGCAAGAGCTGTCATCGCTCATACCGCTCACGTTGGTAACACAGGTTAAACCGCTCAATTAACTTAATCGAATGAAGCTAACCAAACACATTTATTCGTCTAAGCCTTATTAGCGATTGGCTTTTCTCGTAGGTAACACCCCAAAAAACAGGCTGATAAATATAAAGCGTGCTGTATAAATAATCGATGGTTCAATAGTCTACTCATTAAAAATATCTGTTTTTATAGGCCAGTAATTTAAAGAATTTCAGCAATCTAAGTATTCGAGTATAAATATTGACTTGAGAGGAAGTGAAGATTCTATTTAGTTAGATTTGAGATAAATAAAAAGGACTGAACGTCATACGTTTAGTCCTTTTTATTTTGAGGTTTACAGCATGCCGAGAAAATAGAGCGCAATCAATAAGTGCTGCAGCCAAAAGGTTGCCTGATCTCATTTGGCGTAGAGGGGGATGATATTTACTCGATGAATGTGCCCCTATACGTGCCCTCGTTCACATATATCAATAATTCAATTCGTTAGCCGGTTTCTTAATTTATTTTAAGGCGTAAAATATATCGCGCTTGCAAGCCGTTTTGGCAACAAACTTGTTGCCACGGACTTTTATTTCCAAATTATAGGTTTCCTATGTTCAAGAAACTCTCGCTTAAAAATAAGCTGGCGATTTCAGCCAGTATGGCCATTATCCTGGGGGGGATTTTGGTTGAGGCACTGTCTTTTCGTGCTTCATTGCAACGACTAGATATTGAAGTTGAACAGCGTTTAGAGGGCGCATCGGCTTCTTACAATCAATATGTATCGGATTGGATCTTATCCAAAGAACGTGCGCTGACCTCTTTGTCGCAAGAGTCTAAGCAAGAAAGCTTGGTGACTCACCTAAAACAGGTTCGTGATTCTGCCTCTTTTGATAATGTCTTCTTGGCATTTCCTGATGGTTCGCAAAAGAACGCGAACGGAGTAGTACTGCCGCCGGGCAATGATGATCCTCGTTTGTGGGGCTGGTATACCAATGCGGTTGCCAATCCAAGTAAGGTTTTCATGGATAACCCTACGGTTGCAGCGGCAACGGGAGCGAATGTAGTGTCTCTGGGCACTGCAATGCAACTGCATGGCCAACAGGTAGTATTGGGCGCGGATGTTGAAATTACCGACATTCTAAATAGCCTTGAAAAAGTAATCCTTCCGGGTGAAGGTTACATGTTCATCGCGACCAATAAAGGTACGGTCTACACGCATGCTGACACTAAGTTGTTGAACAAGGATATTAGCTCGCTTGGGCTGGATTTTTTTGATGTACAGAAGGCTTTAACTAGCGGCAAAGATACGTCTATAGAGTTGAATGGCAGCGATTATGTTTTGTATGCGCGTGCTATTGATGGAACCAATCTAATTACGATTAGCGTGGTGAATCATGACTCTTTAGTGGCGCCACTCTTTGACGCTGTTATCGGTCAAGTGTTGGTGACATTGCTAGTGGTTGTGGTTTGTACGGTACTATTTAACTTACTTTGTACCATTCTATTCCGTCCACTAAATCATGTGTCTCAAGCTCTGGCGCAAATTGCGAACGGCAGTGGTGACTTAACTCAACGTATTCATGTTGAAAATCAAGACGAAGTAGGCGAGTTGGCTCATAACTTTAATACTTTTGTGGGCAGCTTACAGCTGTTGATTGGTCATATTCGTGGGCAGTCAGAACAGTTAAATAGCCAGTCAGAGCAAAGTGCTCAACGTGCGAACCGTTCTGTGGACGAGCTTAACCACCAACAGCAAGAAATCACTATGGTTGCAACGGCAGTCACTGAAATGGCGAGTGCAACGCAAGAGATCGCATCGCATGCAGAGCAAACGGCAAAAGCAGCGCAAGACTCAGCGGCGAGCACCAACAGCGGTCATGCATTGGTTGTCGACACTAAAGGTTCCATTAACAACCTAGCGAATGAAGTGAACGAAGCGGGTAGTGTGATTAGCGATTTGAATAAACACGCTCAAGAAATATCGACTGTATTAGCCACCATTCAAGGCATTGCTGAACAAACGAACTTGCTTGCTTTGAATGCTGCAATTGAAGCCGCTCGTGCCGGTGAGCAAGGTCGTGGCTTTGCTGTAGTAGCTGATGAAGTTCGTGTGCTTTCTCAACGCACTCACTCTTCAACGGAAGAGATCAAGGCAACGATCGATGTTCTACAGCGCACAACAGCACAAGCCGTAGAACTGATGGAAACAAGCTCCAAGCTGGCGCTGCATTCCGTAGAAGATGCGGACCGAGCTTCTCTCGCGCTAGAAGAGATCAATACGTCTGTTGCCTTGATTAGCGACATGGCGACTCAAATTGCGACTGCAGCAGAAGAGCAAACACACGTGACGGGTGAAATTACCCAAAACATTACGACCATTAAAGATGTCACTGACCACTTGGTTGTGGGCGCACAGGACAGCTTAACTGAGTCAAACGAACTTAAAAGCCAAGCCGCTGGTTTAAGTGACAAAGTGGCTACTTTTAAGCTTGCTTAACTGTTTTACTCGCTGATGCCTGATCAGTGAGTGAGCGCTAAGCAATAAGTCAAAGCGACGTAGATTACGTCGCTTTTTTTGTATTTGTTAGTAATAGAACTCTTTATCAATCTGTTTCTGAAAACTCTTTCAGCGCACTTATTGCTGCATCTGCTTTGTCTTTTTGAATGAAGATATGGTCGTGATAGTAGCCTGCAACAACGTTGGCGCTAATGCCGTATGAACCAAGCTTTGTCGCAAACGCAGCCGTTAATCCAACCGCTTCAAGGCTCGAATGTACCGATAAAGTGATAAGGCTAAACACACCGTCGAAGTCTAGCTGAGCTTTGGTCGCAACGTCTTCTTCCAGAACCAGTGTTAAACCTTCTTTCTCACGAAAAGTCGAGATTGGATTGAGCTGAACATAGTCTGCTAACGCTCCGTCGACAGTGCAAAAAACATAATTCCCGTCGATTAATTCTGGTGACATGGATTTCAGTAGGAGGTCTAGATCGGTAATGGCAGCCATAGTCAGTTTCCCTGCGTTAATAAGCTAATTGATGATGTATGCAGTCACGATAGAAGCAACTGACAGTTAAGTAAAATTAATGAATTTAATTCTGCATCAGTTTTACTAATGGCAAGTTTTCCTCTTTATTGATGGCATCGTACTTCTACCAACTTTTCGACTGTTCCATCTCACTTGATAGATGGTCGATAAATGCTCTTAACAGCGGAGTGACTTGTTTACGCGTTCCATAAATAGCATGAACACCGAGCGTTTTAGGTTGCCATTCAGATAGCAGTGGTACTAACAGGCCATCACGCATCAAGGATTCGACTGAAGGGAGGGGCAGTATGCTGATCCCGTTGCCTTTCAGGGTGGCAGACAGCAATACTTCCGAGGTGTTGGCGCTGATGTTCCCTTTAATCGGCACTGATTCTAATCCATTCGGGCCATTAAACGTCCATGCGGTTTTACCAAAGTAACTGAATGACAAACAGTTGTGGTGAGCTAGATCTTGCGCGTCTTTGGGTGTGCCTTTCTCTTTTAGATATTGTGGCGACGCGCAAATCACGGAGCGACATTCACCGAGCTGTTTCGCAACAATGTTAGGCGTGAGTTCGTTGGTAATGCGAATGGCCAAATCAATGCGTGACTCAACCAGGTTGACGGTTTGATCAGTCGAGATAATGTCGATAGAAACCTCTGGCCATTTGGCGATGAAGCGACTGATTGATTCCATCAAGAAGCTATCGACAATCGAATAACTCGCAGTGATACGCAGCTGACCTTTTAAATGTTCTCGGTTTTGGTTTCTGATTCCAGCTAGGGATGCTTCCAGTGCCAAAAGTTCTCTGGCTACCTCAAGTGTTTTTTTACCTGCGCTGGTTAAACTTAAGCTTCGTGTTGTTCTGTGAAGCAAGCGTGTATCCATCCATGTTTCTAACTCACCCAAATAACGAGTGACCTTGGTGCGTGAGAGATCAAGGTGCTCTGCCGCTGCGCTCAAACTGCCACGTTCCACTATGGTGACAAAGACATTCATTGCTTCGAGTTTATCCATTGTTTTATTGCCTAGAGAATTAAACCGACCTCAGTATATGTCCGAAAACTGCAACAGTTAAAGTTAATTTGATGTCTATTTCATCTAAAAACAATTAAATAAGATGTTTGGACATTCAGCGAGTTGGCAGGTGTTCAACTCTAAATATCGGAATAAAACCATGAATAAGTTATCGAAAAACCTGTTATCAAAAAGCATGCTTTTAGGAACCATAAGCCTAGGAACGGTTTTGGCATCAAGTGTTGCTTTAGCTGCAGATCTGAACATCACTCACTATAACCCCGGCGAGAGCGCGATATTCCCGGCAAGCTCGGTATTGGTTTCGGGTGAGAAAGAAGTGATTCTATTTGACGCACAATTCAGTGTCGCAGACGGGCAAAATTTGGTGGAGCAAATCAAAGCCACAGACAAAAAATTATCGATGATTTACATCAGCAGCGGCGACCCAGATTACTACTTTGGTTTGGAACCAATAGTTTCGGCATTTCCCAACGTCAAGGTCGTTGCCAGTGAAGCCGTTGTCGCTCATATCAAACGCACCAAAGATGCAAAGCTTGAATACTGGGGGCCGATCTTAGAAGGTAATGCACCGTCTAAGGTGATTGTTCCAACGGTGATGAACGACACAACATTAAGCATCGAAGGTGAAACCATCGAAGTGAAAGAGATAAACACACACCAAGCTTACCTATGGGTTCCGTCTGAAAAAACGGTGTTTGGTGGTGTATCGGTGTATAGCGGTGTACATGTATGGATGGCAGATACTGCATCGAAAGAGATTCGTAGCCAGTGGTCACAATCGTTAGAGCGTATGAAAGCACTTGAGCCAGAGGTTGTAATTCCAGGTCACTATTTAGGTGAAATGCCAGCAGGGATAAATGCAGTTCACTTCACGAAGGATTATGTGGCTGATATTGAAAAAGCATTGGCGAATAAAAGTAATCCAACATCCGTCGATATTAGTGATTATATGAAGAAAGCCTACCCGAAATTTGAGGCTACGGAAGGCGATTTAGAACTTGGTGCGAAAGTGCTGAGTGGCGAGATGGTTTGGCACTAGAGTTGATTATCTCGGTTGTGTCCCAGAACAGTATGAAGATTGTATGCTAGATTTATTGATGATACACAACTGGAGATATCGATGATCTGGCTTTCAGTGAAAGTACTACAGATTGGACTTGTCTACGGATACAGGAAGTATCAACAAACAAAAAGAGCTCCAGTGTAGGGGCTCTTTTCTTTTTCGAATAAACCGGTTTTATTTTGCGTGGTACGGAAAGAAAAATCGGTTCTGTCCGGTTTAATAACGAGTAGCTAATTGACTCTCCATTAATATCTCTTAACCGATAAGCGAAAGTATGTTGAAAATTGAACCCATTACACCTCACATTGGCGCTCGTATTCATGGATTAAATCTTTCGGATTGCAGTGAGAGTGAACTAGATGATGTGTACCAGGCTCTTGTTACTTATCAAGTCATTTTCTTGGATGAGCAAAGCCTCTCGCCTGAACAACACTTAGCGCTTGCAAAACGGTTTGGAGAGCTTGAACCCGTTCATCCTTTCTTCCCACGTGTAGAACAAGTACCGCAAGTCAGTGTGATAGAAACCACTCGAGGCAATGCGCCAATGGAGAGTTATTGGCATACCGATTTAACCTGGCGCAAATTGCCATCGAAAGCCTCTCTATTACATGCTCAATATATACCGGATGTCGGTGGCGACACGATTTGGTGTTCGATGACTGCAGTGTTCGATTCATTAGATGAAAGCATGAAAGATAAGCTAAGAGGCTTATCGGCAACGCATTCATTAGTCGCGTTTGAAGGTATTGAATCGGATCAAATCGAGTTAGATTGGCATAAGTCACTGCTGAAAACCGCGCAAGAAAATCCGCCTGTGGTGCATCCCTTAGTACAAGTTCATCCAGAAACGGGCAAAGAGACGCTATATATCAACGAGCAATTTACCCGTTACATCAATGAGCTTGAGTGTGAAGAAAGTGATTCGCTACTTAGCCAGCTGTTTGAAATTGCACGACAACCAGAATATCAAGTGCGTTTCAAATGGAACAAGGGCTCAATGGCGATATGGGACAACAGAGTCACTCAACATTATGCTGTGATTGATTACGGTGATACACCACGGAAAATGCATCGAGTAACAGTGACATAACGGTAAGCTGAACACAGTTATCAAAGGAACACCGTGCATGCCCATCCCTTGAACCAAACTCTCGTACTTAAATTTAAGTGTCGGCAGGGTGCATTATTTATCTACGCTTAAAAATAAAAACAAATGCGTTGGTACATATTTGATTGAAACCTCACTGCTCGGAGGTGATGTGTAATATAATTGGCGCCAAAATATAAGTATAAAAACTAAATCATAGAATTAATAAACGTCAGGGCTTAGAGAACAAAGTATTTCGTATGAACGCGATTCGTAAAGTTTACCAATACGCAGAACCGAATCTAACCCTCGTGGGTTGGATGGGCTTTGTCGGCTTTCCAATTTACTACATTGTGTGGGAGTTTTTGTTTCCACAACCCTACGAAAACTTAGCGCTTCGCTTGTTTTGCTCGGTATTGTTCTTTGGCATTATATTTCGCAATCGTGTCCCATTTGAATGGCGAAAGTACCTTCCGGCTTATTATCAAGTCGCTGTAACTATCTGTTTGCCAGGTTTCTTTTTCTACATGCTGCTAATGAATAATTGGTCTAACGTTTGGGTTATGTCTTTTATGTCGGCCATATTCCTGCATATCTTGTTGGTACACGTGACTAAAGTCATGTTCGCTCAAACCTTTGCCGGAATCGGAATTGCGACGTTTTGTGCATGGGTGGCACAAGGCTTCTATCTAGAACTCACAATGGACTGGACGCACGTGCCAATCTTTTTGTTTATCTACTTATTCGGCAACTTGTTCTACTTCCGCAATCAGGTGGAACATGAGAACAAGGTATCATTGGCGAAATCTTTTGGGGCGGGTATTGCTCATGAGATGCGAAACCCATTAAGTGGCTTGTTGACCTCTATTGATGTTATGCAATCCATATTACCGAACCCTAAAAGTGGTGATCACAAAGGGCAATATGCTTTAAGCAGTGAAGAAGTTATACAGTTGCGTGAAGTGGGTGATGAAGCTATGGAGATCATTCACTCCGGTAACGAAACGATTGATCTGTTGCTGACTTCAATCGATGAAAACCGAGTATCTCGTTCTACGTTTAAGAAGCATTCAGCTCAAGCAGTGGTTGAGGACTCGATAGGCAGCTTTAATTACAAACGCGCGACAGATAAATTAGCGATATCTTTAGACGTACAGAGTAACTTTGAGTTCTTAGGTAGTGATACCTTGCTGAAGTACGTAATGTATAACTTGTTCAAGAACGCATTCCATCATCGCAGCCCCGAAGATTTCCATATTCATGTCACAATGTGCAGTGATGAAGTGACCAATCAAATTATGGTTACTGATAACGGTTCGGGTATCTCAAGTGATGTGATTCGACGCATTTTCCAAGATTTTTATACCACGGGCCAATCGGGAAATTACGGCTTAGGTTTGCCATTTTGTCAGAAGGTCATGCGCTCGTTTGGTGGTGAGATTAAATGCCAGTCTGAAGTGGATCAATGGACACAGTTCACGATGATTTTCCCATCTCTGTCTTCCAATTCGGTACAGGAAATCAAGAGCGAACTGACTAAACTCAAGACGGTGCTGATGATCAGTGATCAGACAGTGCTTTCCAGTAAAATGACTGAAATATCTCGCTTTATGGGTTTTGACCTAGAGATTTTGGATGTGGCGTCAGCGCTACAGAATAAGGAATATCAGTTTGAGTTCGATTTGATTTTCGTTGATATGGAGAGCTTGGATTTAAGAGCTAATTGCCTCGATAGGATTGAATCGTTACTTTCGTTCACTGAGGCGCGAATCATTTACCTGTATGAGCGTCATCCTATCAAGCGTGTGCGTAACATCTCTTTCGAGCCTATTTGGGTGGAAACGCAAGTTTGGCTACTGAATACCAAAGCGACCATTGACCGCTTACTTTTCGATTCCAATTACGTGATGCCAGCTGCGCCTACAAAACCGCTAGAGGCTGCAAATAAGCGAACGATTATGGTGGTGGATGACAACGAGTCTTTGCGCCGTTTTACTGCGATGTTACTGGAAAAGCAGGGTTTTGATGTTGTGCAGAAAGAAGATGGCCAACAAGCATTAGACGCGTTGGAGAGCGACGAGATCGACTTGATTCTCATGGATATCGAAATGCCCATCATGGATGGTGTGGAAGCTTCTCGCCGAATTCGAGGTGCTAATAAAGCGTACTCTTCGGTGCCAATCATTGCTCACACAGGTGATAGTTCCCCCGTCACTTTGGAGAAAATGGAATCGTCAGGCATGTCAGACTTTATCGTCAAACCGGCAGATAAAAACCGACTGTTCGATAAGATTGCTCACTGGATTTAGTGAATGCTATAGGTTGAAGCGCACGGCCATTTTGTCAGCGAACACAAACACAAGAAAGAGCTCAGCGAAATGCTGGGCTCTTTTTGTTTCGCGACATGATAGCGTCCATTCAGTCCTGCCGTTTGTTGTTTATAGAATGGGTGTGAACAGAGTTATACGAACTCTAATTCCGAATGATGGTACGCTTCGTGACAAACCGTGAGCACATGGTCAATGTCTCGTGGTGTCATGTCGGCATTCACTGAAAATCGGATGATGTTCTTATTCTTGCCCGTAGCGGGGCGGCAGAACACAGCACCGAACACATCACGCTGTTCAAGGAAATCGCGTACTCGTTCTGTATTCCTCTCATTACCGCACTCCAACGCAACGATTTGAGATTCGCTACGGATGTTAAAGCCAATCCGTTTGAGGCCTGTAGTGAGCGATTTAGCGCGTTCAAATAATGCTTTTCGTTTATCTTCTGCACCTTTAATTACCTCCAAGGTTTTCTCTAAACGAATCACTTCTTGCGGCAACACGGTTGAGCTAAAAATCGCAGGGTATGCGACAAACGGCAAGGTTCTAGATAGTTGTTTAGGGCCAAGGATTGCACCTGCACGATAAGCAAAGGTTTTTGCCAAGCTAACGGTGATGAAGTCGACTTGGTTGGTGAGCCCTAACGCTTGAACTAAGCCTGCACCATTTTCCCCGTGTGTTCCCAGTGAATGCGATTCATCAACGATGACGGCACAATCAAACTCTTGCGCCATTTCGTAGATGTCGCGTAACGGAGCAATGGTGCCAATTGTGCTGTAGACCGAGTCGACTACAATCACACCAGAGCCATGACGTTCTAGTTGCTTACGTAAGTGACTCATATTGTTATGCATAAATGGATGGGCGATTGCACCAGCAGCGCGAATACCTTCCCATAGCGACATGTGTGCAAAAAAGTCGATATACACCGGCGTATCTGGCGGACAGATAGTTTGAAGTAACCCAATATTGGCCGCCCAGCCTGATTGAGAAAGCAAACAGCTCTCCATTCCGACATAGTTAGCGAGTTTGGTTTCAAATGCGGGTTTAGACTGATCATCTTGTAAGAAAATGGCAGACATCACCACATTGTCATCGTGCTCACAGATCGCCGCTTGATGGGCGTGTTGGATCTGTTTGTTGTGTGACAGGGCTAAGTAATCATTGCTCTGCATCACAACGGCATTGCGCTGGGGGCGTTTACCCAATACTAAGTGCTTTTGGCTTTGGTTCTGGGTAATCAGGTCTTGAATGTAGAAGTTCAAGCGCTCTTCGATAAAGGAAGGTAGTGGTTTGTTTTTTGTTTTATCACTCATAATAGTTCTCTTCAAATACAGGAAAACGCCAGCGCTGACGGCTGTATATTGACAATAAAAAGTGATGTGTCATTAGCCAAGTTGCATATTTTTGTAGGTGCTTGCAAACTCAGCATTTAAGGGTTTTGAGGTAAGTGGATTTCCTTACGGTTCGGGGGCTTTAACCGAATCAAGATAGGAATAATAGCCTTCTATTTTATGACAAAAGGCTATTAAAATTCGGCGTTCGAATGGCTATGAAAAGTCTATTCTGAAAAGTTACGGTCTGTTAGCTGTGAATGTGGATAAGCTCAATTAAAGCATCCAATTGTTGCTTAGCTTCACCGTCTAACGAATACCCAATATTGATACGTAAGCAGTTGCTGTAGAGATCGAGTGTGCTGAAGAGATGTCCGAGCCTGATATCAAGATTCTGTTCAGCTACGGCTTGAGCGAAAAGTGGTTGGTTCAAATTTGGGATTTGCAGCCAAAGTACCATGCCACCTTGTGGGTTACTTATCTTCACGTCTTGAGGAAGATGTTGGGCTAAATAACTGAGGTATTGCTGGCGCAACGAAAGGATCTGAGTGCATCTTCTTCTAACGTGTTTGGCGTATTGGCCAGATTCGATAAAGTCAGCAACCGCAAGCTGAGTCGGTAAGGCAACACCGTAGCTCGCGGCAGAAAATTGAGCCTTGTACTCATCAATGTACCTTCCCGGTAAGCACCAGCCTAAACGGTAACTTGGCGACAGGCTTTTCGATACCGAACCACACCACAGCACGTATCCACCTTTGTCATAGTATTTTGCAGGCAGTGGTGTGTGTGAGGAATATGAGAGCTCTAGATACACGTCGTCTTCAATGATTGGTACTCGATAGTGATTCGCCAATTCAGCCAGTTTTTGTTTTTGACTGGCCGACATATTGATCCCTTGAGGATTCATATGTGAGGTACAGAAGATAGCAGCATCCACACGTTTATTTTTCAGATGTGTTTCCAGTTGTTGTAGGTCGACACCATCATCCAAAGATGGGATCTCAATGATTTGGCGTGACATCTTTCCAAGCAGCTCCAAAATACCGTTAAAACAAGGTGAGCTAATCGCAATGGTGTCGCCTTCTTTGGTACACGATTCAAGTGCAGCCTTAATCGCCGACATACAACCAGCCGTGATCACCATCTCTTCAGGTGAAAAGTGCACATCGAGCTTGGCAAAGTGAGTGGATAATGCTTGTCGCAACATCGGCTCACCTTGTGTATCTGGGTAATGGTTGAGTCTGCTTCCCATCCGTTTGATTGAACGGCGGAAACTGCGTTCTAGCTCAACAATCGATTGTTCATCATTGGTGGTGCTCGAAACCCCTAAAGGCCCATTGATTGAGTTGTGAGCCGATGACGTTTCTTTAACTCTGGAAACCTTACTCTCAAACTGTGCCCACTCAGGCGTTGAATGAATAGGCTTGTGAGGCGAGACAAAATACCCAGCTTGCGGTCGCGAGTGTATCCAACCCTGCGATTCTAATTCTTGGTAACAGCTCACCACGGTCGACATGCTGATGGCCTGCTGCTTAGCCAATTGACGAAGTGAAGGCATGCGTCCGCCTTCCGGTCTTTTACCTGTTTCTATTTCATCGATAAACTGATTGGCTAGCTTTCTGTAGATGCTCATTATCACGACCGTTATTAACTGTACTGGTTTTTATTGTAAAAATTGTATCTGTACTGGTTTTATTGTTCAAGGGATACTCTTTTAAAACAAAGGAGGGGTGAGTATGAAAAGAAATGATTTGTTGTTAGCGGTATTTGTGATGGCAATTTGGGGATTCAATTTCTCGATGATAAAAATGGGTGTGACCAACGTTCATCCGTTGTTGGCAACCGCCGCGCGTTTCTCGTTAGCGGTTATTCCGGTGATATTTTTTGTGGCAAGACCGAATGTCGCTTGGCGTTACTTAGTCAGTTACGGCTTTGTGTTCGGTGTGGGTATTTGGGGTATGGCTTCATGGTCGATCACCGCTGGGTTATCTTCTGGGCTTTCATCGGTATTGCTTTCAAGCAATGTGCTTATTGGAATGGCAGTTGGGGTATGGGTTTTCAAAGAAAGTGCGTCGGTTCGTAAGTTAATTGGTGCGATGTTAGCCCTGTGTGCACTTGCAGTTTTAGTGTCGGCGGCGAAAGGGAATGTCACCGTTAATGGCGTTATCTTGATTATGATTGCAGCGTGCAGTTGGACCTTAATGGGCGTGATTGTTAAGGCTTCCAAAACTAAGCAGGCGTTTGCGTTTAATGTGTGGGGAATGCTGTTTGCACCAGTGCCGTTGGTGTTGTTTGCTGTGATGTTACACGGGGATCAAATCGTCTGGCAGGGGATTGAACAGTGGGATTGGAACACAACGATTGCGGTGCTGTTCCAGGCTTATCCAACCACGCTATTTGGTTACTGGGTGTGGAACAAGTTGTTAATCCAATATCCATTAAGCACAACCGCACCGTTAACCTTGCTCGTGCCAATCTTTGCATTGATCAGTGGTTACTTTATGTATGACGAGGTGTTGTCTGTGGCTCAGGTTGTTGCATCAATACTGTTTCTTGTCGGGATTGGTTTGATTGTGAAACCTGCGAGTGCGGCTCTAACCGATAAGGCAACTAAACTCGTAAAACAGTAATTGCACAATGTTGTTAGAACAATGGGCACTGTTAAGGCATACCTAAACTAAGTTTACTGGTACTTTGAGTTTTGGGTGGAAGATACCTTTGGCGCCCATGTCGACAACGGCATAGTCGTTGACTCCTTCAGTCATTCGGCTATGCGACTGACTGATCTTTAGGGTTTCGAACATTAACTCCTCAAGCTTGGTGTTATATTCTTTAAATTCGCCTTCGGTCAGCCTAAGTTTGGTCGTAATAAAGTAAGCTTGTTTGTTACTTACATCGATATATTGCACGGCCTGTTTTAGAGCATCTATGACTTGGTTTTTGAACATGACGCTAAATCGCGCTTGTTCAGAGAAAGCTATATTGGCAGGTACAATGACATGGAATTTTAAGCCTAATAACATTGTTATTAGTTTTAACTGTTCAAGTTTCCTTAGGTAGATATACAGTGATGGCTCGTTTAAGTCAAAACTGGCCATTAACTGCTGGGCGTTTGCTCCTTCATTGACAATCTCGTGGAAAATCGTAAACAACGGTGGCTCTTTACAGAAGGCTGTGTCTTGCTCATCCGTAAATAATGACACCGAAGCTGAAGCTAATGCTTCTTCTGCTTCTGTGATAAGGGCTGATAAAGGAAGCTGAATTAATTTACATATCTTCTGTAACTTCAAAATAGAGAGCGATTGATGGCCGTTCAGCAATCGTTTAATGCTTATTTCGGAAACTTCTGTGAATTCTGAAACTTCTTTATAAGAGATACCCGCCTTTTTTAAATGGCGTTTGATTGTTGTGCA
Organism: Vibrio sp. T20; assembly: GCF_007858795.1. Lineage (NCBI taxonomy): Bacteria > Pseudomonadati > Pseudomonadota > Gammaproteobacteria > Vibrionales > Vibrionaceae > Vibrio > Vibrio sp. T20. Next base: position 87,454 of record NZ_VFEB01000093.1, on the reverse strand, counting down.
AATTTCGTCGTCAAGTGCGCCCATTACTCTATACCGTCACTATTTTATGCACTTAAGGTAGCACAAAATGTCACTTTTATAATTCTCTTTGAAATATAAGCGATCATTTTTGATACTTCCTTTCGGTAGTAGGTGCTATTTGAGAGGTTAAGATGAATTTAGGGTTAGAGAATATAAATGTTGTTGTCACTGGCGGTTCTAGTGGAATTGGGGCGAAAATAGTTGAAGGCTTTGCTAACGAAGGGGCGAATGTTTGGTTCTGTGGCCGTTCTCAACATCGGATAGATAAGCTGCTTAAACAACTTGGAAAAGCGTCAAAGCAAGTTGTCGGAAAAGTGGTCGATGTCCATGATTTGGCACAAATGAAAGCTTGGATCGAGTCAATTCCGAATATCGATATTTTTGTACCCAATGTAAGTGCACTCTCTGATGAATGGGAAGATGTTCTGCAAAAAGACATTGCAGCCACGCAACAGGGCATTGCGTTAGTTTTACCTAAATTGCTTGAGTCGCGTTGCGCAGCAATCACCTATATTGGGTCGAAAGCGAGTGGATATACAGTTTGTAACGCCAATGCTTATGGAGCAGGGAAGGCCGCGCTAGCCCATTATATGAAATCCTTGTCCTTGACTTACATTCCTAAGGTGAGAGTCAATACTGTTTCGCCTGGAGACACATATATTGCTGATGGTTTATGGGGGCGGTGTAAGCGTGAAGATCCGGACACTTTCCAGAAAGTTATCGATAGAAATCCAATGGGTCGCTTAGCTACCCCTGAAGAAGTAGCCAACGTGGTGACCTTTATTTCTAGTCCTGCTGCGAGTTTTGTCTCGGGAGCTAACTGGTATGTTGATGGTGCATCAACGCCTCATGTGCAATATTAGCTATGTCGGTATAAACTATTCACGCCGATTCGAATTAAATTCTGAAATGATACAAATCTCATATTTAATACTGATCATTTAGTAACCTCTGTTGAGTTCGATATCAAATCAAGTAGCTGATTTTATTGAGTATCGGAGAAAAGTCTCAAAATTTATTATTTATATCGTTAAAGTTTTTAATTCTTATTTATTGTCTTGTTTTGGAGTTTAACTCTGATTGGTGGCTTGGGAATAGATGTTTTTTAGCTATATATGTAAATTTACAAGCGCGTTATCTTTCTGATTTGAAAGAATAATTAAATAGTTGAGATAAAAAAGTTGGCGAAAATCAGAAGCTTGGCATACACTTTCCTTGTAAACGGCCTTATCTTATTGATTGGATAGGGTAAATGCTTTGGCGCTACTGGCGATGGTAGCAATGTATAACATAGCTTTGAGGAAAGTTTTATGGCACTCACGAAGGCCGATTTGGCTGAGAACCTGTTTGAGACACTCGGATACAGCAAGCGGGATGCCAAGGAAACGGTTGAAGTGTTTTTCGAAGAGGTTCGTAAGGCACTTGAAAATGGCGAACAGGTAAAACTGTCTGGTTTTGGTAATTTTGATCTTCGCGAGAAAAACGAGCGACCTGGTCGTAACCCGAAAACTGGTGAAGACATTCCAATTTCTGCTCGACGTGTTGTTACTTTTAGACCGGGACAAAAACTAAAGGCCCGTGTCGAAAATATTAAAATCGAGAAGTAGCCAAGCAATAGACCACGCCTAGCGTGGTCTTTTTGTATGTGACGTCTAATTTTAAACTGCGTTAAAACTATTCCCTTTATTCTTATCTCTATCCCTATCTCTATCTCGTCTAGCTTTCTAGAGCTATGAGCCGATAGATTCACTTTGAGCTTTTCGGCTAGCCACGCTGCCTAACTGATCTTCAGAATGTAATATAGCCAAAAAGAAAGGGCTGCAAATTAATGGCAGCCCTTTGAGTTGATATTCTGTGGTGTTCTAAACGGTTTACGCGGCTTTAATATGAGTCGTGATATACGGCTGCCACGCTTGTTGGTAAAGCTCTAAAGATTGACGTCTTAGGCTATTGATTTGCGCTGCTTCGATGTCGTTGATTGGGCGTTTTTCTGCAATTGCGTGACGCTCAATGCCTTGGATGATTTCGTATAGTTCGTGCTCTGGGCCACTTTTCACATCAGCAATCGCTTTCAAGTGAAGTTGAACTTCAGCAATGATGTTGGTTTTCGGCAAACGAACTAACAGGTTAAGGTCACGGTAGCCAGAATCAGCAGGTGACTTAAACTTGTTTTTCAATTTCACAACGTCCGCTTCACGGCTTAGTGATTCGTACACTTCAACCAAGCTCTCTACATCGTTCGCGATGATAGTTGCACGAGCTAGGTCGGTAATTTTTGTTACGTCACCATCAAGCTCAAGAGCGATTTTTTCTTCTGCACGAGCTTGAGATTTAACACCTGCGAACAAGGCTTCTGAGTTGGTAAGTAGGGCAGTACTTTTACAGATAGTTTCTAGCTCAGCTTGTGCTTGGTGAGCTTTGCTGTACAGAATATCGAAGTCGGTATAAGGCTGAGTCGGACGTGAGTCAAAGGCTTTAATGCCATACAAGCCGCTTAGGCTATGGCGGAATACATTTGATGAAACTTGGTTTTGCGCTGGAGTGCGCGATTGATCAGTTGAACTCGTTGAAACAGGTGCTGCTGCGAATGCAGGCGCTCGGCTCAATACTAGAAGCATTAGGGCCGTCGTACGGAGAAATACACTCATTCAAACTCCAAAATACAAGGTTACAAAAAACGGGTAGCCAAAAGGGGTAACCAGTAACGCATAAGAGTAAAAACAGCTTAACTAAACTCACTACATATTAAATGGGGCTAGCTAAGGCAGAAACCAACTCTAACGTTTAATATTGCTTTAAAATGTGAACATATAGACAAATAATTCAAGCGTTGGTTCCGCAATTTTAAGAACTTTGAACTTAGCCAGTTTCTGATTCTGCCGAAACCAATTTGGTACTTTAAACCAAGCTAAGGTTGCTCTTACCTCTCTATACTGTACTCTTGCATTATGACTGTTTAACATGAACGAAAGATGAATAATCCTGAATTTTGGCACAATAAATGGGCAGCCAACCAAATTGGTTTCCACCTCGAAGATGTAAACCCACTTCTGATTAAATTTTGGGAAAAGACTGAGACTAGCTACGAGAAGAGTGTGTTTGTTCCACTTTGTGGCAAAAGTGAAGATCTGATTTGGCTAGCTTCAAAGCATGAAGATGTTCAAGGTGTCGAGTTAAGCCAGATTGCGGTTCGCGCATTTTTTGCAGAGCACCTTTACACGCCGACTGTGACTCAAATTAGCGGTCAGCACGAGCTGTATCAATTTGATGAACTGAACATCTATACAGGCGATTACTTCACTGCACCTATCCAGCCTGTTGATACCATTTATGATCGCGCGTCTTTGGTCGCACTGCCTGAAGAGATGCGAGTGCAGTACGTAGAGCGTTTAAAACAACTGCTGAAACCGGGTGGAAAGATCCTTCTGGTCACTCTGGATTATGACCAAAGTGAGATGGCAGGGCCTCCGTTTAGCGTACCTAAACTAGAGATCGATCAGTTGTTCTCTGGGTACAAAATCACATTGTTGAATCAAGATATTGCGGACGATGAACATCCGAAGATTGTTAAGAAAGGTTTGTCTCGCTTCTGTGAAGAAGTGTATTTGATTGAGTCAGACGCTTAAGTTCAGTCTGCTTAGTTAAGCCAACAGATAACACCAATAAAAACGACGGGCTCGATAGCCCGTCTTTTTTTATTGTTCAGATTTGAACTCGTGATTGTTCAGAATTGAATGGCAGGTTAGTAAATCACTTTTACTTTTGACGCGCTCTCAATTGCATCTTCAATCGCTGTCTCAGTGCTGTTGCGACGAGTAAGCGCCACACCTAGGCGGCGGCGACCATCGATATCAGGCTTACCAAACAAGCGAATTTGCGTTTGTGGTGCGTCTAGCGCCTCTGTAAGACCTTCAAAACGAATGTTAGTTGAAGTGCCTTGGCCTAGAATAACCGCTGATGCACAAGGGCCGTATTGCGTGATTGATTTGATCGGCATACCAGTAAAGGCACGTACGTGCAGTGCGAATTCCGATGAGTCTTGAGACATCAGAGTTACTAAGCCAGTATCGTGTGGGCGAGGGGATACTTCGTTGAAGATAACGTGATCGCCTTTAACAAACAGCTCGACACCAAAGATACCATGACCACCTAGTGCGTTAACCACTTGTTCAGCCGTGTATTGCGCGGCTTTAAGTGCATTGTCTGACATCACTTGTGGCTGCCATGATTCACGGTAATCTCCGTCTTCTTGGCGGTGACCGATAGGCGCACAGAAGTGAACACCGTCGACTGCGCGAACGGTTAGAAGGGTGATCTCGTAATCAAAGTCGATGAAGCCTTCAACGATTACACGCCCAGCGCCAGTGCGACCGCCTTCTTGTGCATAGTCCCACGACTTTTGGATGTCTTCTTCGGTTTTGATAACGCTCTGGCCTTTGCCTGAAGAACTCATTACTGGTTTAACAACACAAGGCATGCCGACAAATTCAACCGCGGCAGCGAAGTCTTCAAAGGTGTCTGCAAAGCGGTAAGGAGAAGTGCTCAGTTTTAGCTCTTCTGCGGCTAGGCGACGGATACCTTCTCGGTTCATCGTTAGCTTAGTTGCGTTAGCTGTTGGAACGACATTCAAGCCTTGCGCTTCTAGCTCTACCAATTTGCTGGTGGCAATAGCTTCAATTTCAGGAACCACATAATCTGGCTTTTCTAGTTCAATGATGGCTTGAAGTGCATCGCCGTCTAACATGTCTAATACATGGCTACGATGCGCAACTTGCATCGCTGGTGCGTCTGCATAACGGTCACAAGCAATAACTTCCAAACCTAAACGTTGGCACTCGATAGCAACTTCTTTGCCGAGTTCACCTGAACCTAATAGAAGTACACGAGTAGCATTTTCACGAGTAGCAGTACCAAACATAGAAATTCCTTCCGATCTTTTGAACGATTGATTGAAAACGGGGAGATCATACTTATTTTAATGACAAAAGCAAACGTTTGCGCTAGCTGTTTCGTTAATTGCAGGGATAAAAAAAGCAGCCTCGTTAAATGGGGCTGCTTATTTAAATTTTTGTTAATTAGATGTGCTTAGATTGCTAAGTAAGTCACTGGAATGTCTGGATTAATCGCTTCTAATGTAGATTGCGTATCCGCAAGGTGGCTGATGCTACCTTCTGCGATTTCAACCAAAGCAGCACTTTCAATTTGTTCAAAATCGAAGCCAGCCAGTTTAAGTTGAATCAACGCCACTTGCAGAGGGGGTAGGCTCGGGTTAAACGCGGCATTTTCTGCATAAGCACCCGTGAAGATCTCACCTGACGTCAGTTGTAGTGAAACACCACTTAGGTTTTTGGTGTAAGGAGCATGGCTGCGGTTTAGTGCTGCTAGCGCTTCCACAACAATAGGCGTTGTTTCTTCGGTCGTGTATTTATGATCAAGCTTCGTCATTAGGCCAGTTGTCACACCTAAATCAGCAGGGCCGAATGAGTCTGGCAGGTACTCTTGCAGAGACATTTCATCACGTTGTGGAAGCTGAACTTTAAGTTCTTTTGCTGTTGTCAGTTCGTTCATGAATTGACGGCAGTGACCACAAGGACTGAAGTTGATCGTGATATCTGAGATACCTTGTTCGCCTTTCATCCAAGCGTGGCTGATTGCAGATTGCTCTGCGTGTACTGTTTGGCCAAGTTGAGCACCAGCGATTTCAAGGTTTGCACCAAAATACAGAGTACCGGACAAACCGCGCACGATTGCACCAACATAAAAGTCAGATAACGGAGCGTAAGAATACGCTGCGGCAAAAGGAAGTAGTGCAATACGTAGCTCGTCATCCGCTAAACCACTTGCTTGCAGTAAGCTAGCAAATTGTTCTGGAGACAATGTCGCGTCAAAGTTGTCTGCTAATACGATGTCACTCAAAAGTGCTTTGATTGCTGTTGGAGCACTTTCCAGCGCCAGGGTAATACGACTGTTCATGTTGAATCCTTAATTGACCTTAGGCTTTAATTCTATGCAATGCTCAGGAATTTTCTGTGATATCGATCACTACTGCGCTGTTGTTGTTACATTGGTTTGCATAATTAGAGTGAGGTCACAGATGAAATCGATTGCAAGAGCAAAAACTACCATTGATATCCCACTTATTGGCGCTAAACAGAGCGCGATTTGTCTGCTATGGCTGACTAAATGCGAAAAAAAGCCCAAGCCAACACTGAAATAATCAGAGTTCTGCTTGGGCTAATTGGATATTTGTCACGCTTTAAAACCACTAGCTATATCTATCAGGTAACCAATGAACAATCAGCGTTTAAACTGCACTCACGGTAACGGTGGTTAAGAATAAAACCAAACTACAAGCGAAAATATACTCGGTGCGATGATTGAGGTAATGACGCCACAAAGTACAAGAGCCAAAGAACTGAATGCTGCATCTTCCTGATTCTTTTCAGCACAGGTTGCAGTGCCTAAAGCGTGAGACACAGTACCCATGGTTAAACCACGGGCGATAGGGCTCTTAATACCAATGAGATTGTAGATTGGATAAGCAAAAATTGCCCCAAACAGACCAACAATCAATACCAGTATTGCCGCAATCGCTGCTTCACCACCTAAATGGCTTGATACTTCCATCGCAATTGGCGTGGTGACTGATTTGCCTAACAAACTCGCGATCAAAGTTAAGTCCGCTTTAAAAGCCACTGCGATTAATGCCGTTGTTGTCATCGACATTACACTGCCTAGCGTGCAAGCAAAGGTAATGATGCGCCAGTTGGCTCTGATTTGAGGTAGCTGTTCATAAAGCGGGTAGGCAAGTGCAACAACCGCAGGCTGAAGCATGTAGGTAATCCAGGTGTTATCAGCATAGTAAGTCTCAAACGGTACTTTGAAGAACGTGAGAATCGGAATGATTATACCAATGCTGATAAGCAACGGGTTACACAGCGGCGAGTTTACTTTTTGGCTTACCCAGCGAGCAAACAGGAATACCACGATGGTGAGTAGAATCCACATGATCAATTACCTCTCGAAAGCAAGCGGTCTAAGAACCATGATAAGGACACCAACACCAGTAATGTGCCACCAACGGCGCTCGCCATAATTGGCAATGCGTTCGCGATGAGCATGTCGAAGTGATCCATCAACCCGACACTGATCGGAACAAATAGTAAGATCATTAGGCGGATAATCAAGCTTGCACCGGGCTGTACCCAGTGGGAAGGAACAATACCAATCACCATGGCGGCAAACAGAATCAACATGCCAAAAATACTGCCTGGGATTGAGGTATCCAAAAAGTGCTGTAACGCATTACCTGCTGTAAGAGCACCTATGATTAAGGTGAAGGAGATTAAGCAGTAAACCAGTTGGATCAATCTTTCTTTCAAAGTGTTACGTCTCTTGATAATGGAATTAGCTAGCTAACTTTTCTACGTATTGATAAACCGCTTTCAAGATAGCCATTTTCTTCTCGTCGCTTTCATGTTCGTGCGCGAGGTTTTCAAGGTTGAGCATGTACTCTTCTAAACGGCTCTCATAAAATTCACGACAATGGTTCGCCCATTTCAATTGTTCAGCTTCGTCGAGCGTCCATGGGAAATTTCGAGCACGGTAACGGAACAGTAGCGGTTTAATACGTTCGTCACTGAAGGTGATATCCAAAGCTGCTAAGTTATTTGGGTCAGTTTCGCGAATGATGTTCATTGCTGTTTTATCAGCAGGTGAAAAGAAACCGTCGTAAAGGTGTGTATCAACATCATCACTCTTCTCGTACTCACGCTCTTGCGAGTAGAGGCCGATCAGTTTTTCGCGGATCTCTGGGTGTTCACGAAGCAGTGCTAGGTTCTTTAAGCATTGTTGGCGATCGATACCGATGGTTTCGGCATTTTCAGCCGTCAGTGTTTTGGCTGGCGCAAGAATAGGGCACTTGTTCAGTTGAACCAATTTGATTGGTACGGGTAGCTCGTCTTCACCCAGTTCACTGCGTTTGGTGTAGAGCCTGTCTCTGAGTTCATCAGCATCCAGTTCTAATAACGGGCTTGGATCTTTAGCTAAATCAACCACGATAACGGCATTCTGATTGGTTGGGTGCCACGCCATAGGCACAACCCAACTTGTGTAGTTGCAGTCTCGACCAAACATGCCTGAAACGTGCATCAATGGTGTCATGTTTACGATATCAACCAGGTCATTCAGCTTACGCTTATGACGCATGTTGTAGAGGTAATCGAACATCTTAGGTTGTGCTGCTTTCAGCTTCTTCGCTAACTCGATGGTCGCAATAACATCGGCCATTGCATCGTGCGCGTTCTCATGTTCAATGCCGTTTGCCACAGATAGGTGTTCCAGTTTGAAGCTTGGATAACCTTCTTCGTTCTCTGGCCAAACAATGCCTTCAGGACGCAGTGCGTGAACAGCGCGCATTACATCTAACAGATCCCAACGTGAGTTGCCGTTCTGCCAGCTCCACGCATATGGGTCAATGAAGTTTCGGTAACAGGTGTAACGCGTTACTTCGTCATCGAATCGAATACTGTTGTAGCCAAGGCTTGTGGTGTTTGGTTTGGCTAACTCAGCATGGATCTTAGCGATAAACTCTGGCTCAGGAAGACCTTGTGAGGCAGCCTTCTGTGGTGTGATACGGGTGATCAGTGCTGCTTCAGGTGCAGGGAGGTAATCAGCAGGAGGTTGGCAATAGATAACCAGAGGCTCTCCAATAACATTGAAATCTTGGTCGGTACGAACACCCGCAAACTGACTCGGACGGTCTTTTGCTGGGCTAACGCCCCACGTTTCGTAATCGAAAAAGAAGTAGGTCGGCTGATTATCTGAACTCATTGAAATTCCTGAACAGCAAGCGCAGAACGTTTACTGTGGCTGAAGGTTAGTTTTGTTCAGTATCTGATAGTATGCGGTACGCGTGCAACCCAGATCACAAATAAATTGCAGGAAAGTGCTGCATTCCTATTCAATCAGACCGCTATCGGGGGAATGGAGCCTCAGATTGATTATTTCTTGGCAAGATGAACCAACAAAGTGCTGCGGTTAAAGTGCTCGAAGCGGACACAATTTGGAGGGGCGAGTAAGCTCTGGACAGCCAAAGCGCTCTGAGTCTAGCAATGAGTGTGTTACCGCTTTTATTTACCTTACATCAAGCTTTCAATGTCACGCGCTTTTCTGCATTCAACGCTCGTGAGAAATGAAACTGAATAGGTCATTAGAGCAAATCACAGAATCAGTAATTAATATCAAATTATTCTTCTTTTTGGACGTTATTTAATAGTCTTAATCACCGTAATAAATAATGATTTGATATGTCTTATTTTTAATACACTATCAATAGTGAGGTTAAATAATTAACCCCTGGCCAGTTATTATTTCAATTTTATTACAAGGTTAAGGTTTCTCCAGTTTGTTTCAAATTTGAGACTTTATTGCAACATGCTGATCTATATATGTCGTTTTTTAGTCTGACTTCAAATTTATCTCGTATTGTATTTTTTAATATATTCTAAAAAATTAGGTGTGCTTGATTAAATAAATAGATTAATTAACTGATTAGGATGTAAAACAAGTTTTATATATTGTTTGATGAAATGCTCCAATACCATTATTTTTATTAGTGTTATTTCTATCAATTTGCGTGATCTTATTCTCACTGCGTCCCATTTCTTTATAAATAAGTGTCAATATATATATTTTCTAAATAGGATTATTGCTACTTAATTGTTAACTCTGGTTGACTGTTAGGTAACCCTAATAATAAAACCGATTTTATATAAAGGATTAAAGAAATGAATAAAGTCTTTAAGGTTGTTGCTGTCTCTGCACTTTCTATCTCTTCAGCTAATGTTTTCGCTGTGAGTGACACTTTTGATGCAACACTAGAAGTAAAACAAGCAATTACAATGACAAAAACGAGTGATTTGGACTTCGGTATCATCACTTCAGACAACACAACAGATGTTGTTATCGCTCAAGGTGATGCAGGAGCTGCGGCATTTACTCTTTCTGGGGAGGCTGGTGATGCAGTAACAGTAAGTATTTCTGATACTAACTTGGTGAATGGTGTAAATACGATTGCAGCTGAATTTGACTTTAATAATGCTATTACCCTTACGGGTGGTACTGCGGATCTTAATATTGGTGGTACTGCACGTACTTCAAGTGCGACATTAGTTGCTGGTACATATACTGCTAACGTTGCAGTAGATGTTACTTACCAATAAATAAATGAAACCAGTATAATATTACGGCTGTTGCAAAGCAGCCGTCTTTACTATGAGTATTCTATTCAAATACGCGATTTATATCGGTCTGATTTTTTATTCTAGCCCTTTTCATGCGCTAGAAATTATTCCTGAGAATATGGAAGTCAAATTTGCAGGCATGTATATCTCTGGATCGGGTCAGAATGCGGATTCAAACCCAGCCAATAGTCAGGTTTATGTGGTGCGTTTTTATGTTGAAGGTGAGCCGGGTAAAAAAATCGTGGTTTCCCTCCCTTCTAAGCAATACCTAAACCATTCTCGTAAATCCAAGCGCCTGCGTATTAGAAAGTTTTATTTTGGTTGCGGTTTATCCAAGCGAGGTCGAGCCAAAATCAAAGGGAATGGAAGAAGCAAATTATTGTGTATTGGCGCCAAAGTGAAAATCGGTGCGAACCACCCCGCAGGACTTTACACCGGTACAATCCCTTTTGAGGTTAATTATAAATGAAGTTGTTTATCTCATGTGTTCTCGGCTTAATCTTCACAACACAAGCCTATGCTCAGCTACTTATCGCTCCGACTCGTTTTGTCTTGGATGCCGACACTTCGGTGACTGAAAAAATCGTCGTCGAAAATAACTCAGATCAACCGATCCGCTTGGAGATAAAACCGATTTATCGCCCTGTAAAGGCGAGTGGCTTGGTTCGAACTGACGCTAATATTGCTGAATCGGAAGATATCGCGAGTTGGATTAAAGTGTCACCACCAATAATTCGAGAACTTAAACCCAATCAAAGACGCACGGTTCGCTTACGTATGAATGCTCTGCCTGCTGACATGGCTGATGGTGAATATCGTGCTTACTTGTGGTTTTCCCCAATAGCAAAAGCCATAGAGTTATCAGACATTGCGTTGTCTTCAAGCAAAACCAACAGTGATGGTTCAGCCTTTCAATTGAACTTTCACATCAACAGTTATGTACCTGTTTATGTTCAGAAAGGTGAGCAGGTACAAGATGTTAAGTTTGCGTGTGACAGCCAAAGCATCAAGATTCGCAACGATGGTAACTTTCAGTTTACTGCGAAATTGAATGTCGACGAGCATAGCGAAAAAGTGGTGCTACTTCGTAATGCTGAATTAACTAAGCCTTTCCCAAAAGGGTCGAAGATCTCACTGGTTCAGAACGAACAGCCTCTGTACGAATGTGTTCTGTAGTGCTCGTTTCATTGTCGCAGACTCTTTAAAGGCTAGTGTTCAATCGCATGCTTTGGCGACTTTTGTTACTCGCTTCACTGTTTCCTTTTGCTGCGTATTCGGAATCTAAAGCAGAGAGTGAGGCGAGTGAACTCTATCCAGCCCATGTTGAAGTTCGAGTCGGGAAAGTGGGGGATAGCTTTTATCGTGTCATGATGGATGATTACGAAGAGCCTTTTATTTCGATATCCAATGCCGCTTTTTATCTGCTCGAAATGAATGGTCAGTGTGATGAGAGCGGATATTGTGAACTGTATTTGCCCCAAGATGTGGGAAGAGAATCTCCTCCGTACATTTTAGATACCGAACAAGCCATCTGTTATCGCGATGACAACAATATCCAGTCGATCAAATATCAAGTCATCGACTCAGAAACTTACATCCATTGGTATAGCTTACAAGCTTGTATACCGGCTAAAGTGCGTTGGGATATTGATGACTATCGGCTCACCGTTACTCCAGAATTCAGTTCATTGACTGAACTGGAAGCCGCTATTTCTAAGATGAAAAATGAATCACGTAAGAAGGCTGAGGCTCTCAAGCGAGCAGAAAACACGCCAGCTTTCGAGCCTGTTGACGCCGTGGGTTTGGCGAGTCGGTTAGCGACTTCGGTTTATCATGACAGTGAAACTGGCGGTGATGTTTACGCAATCTCAGACACCATATTAAGCACTGAGTACTCCTCGTCTCGCTTGTCGATTGATTCACGAGAAGATAATCCTATCGTTTATTACAACATTGAGGTAGAAGCTCATGACGGCGAAGGCTCTCTGGAAGTCGGCCATGTGTTATTAGATGGCAGCGTCTTTACCGTGAATCAAACCCTCGAAGATGGGCTCTATTATACCAATCGAAAGCGACAAACAGAGTTCGGCAACCTTCAACTCGAACGAACTACTCAACCAAACATCAGCATCGATGTTTTGGTCAATGGCATTTATCAAACCACTTATCGCTCTGATGAGTTTGGACGTTTCGTTGTTGAAGAAGACAATATTTCCCCCGGTGACACCATCAAGTTTCGCTACTACCTATCTAAAGGTGTCTGGCAGGAAGAAGAGATCACCGTTGCCGGTTTAGAAGATGCATTTCTGCCAAGAAACGAGTGGGGCGTACAAGTGGTGGGTAACGAAGGTGCAGACCGAGCGGGCGCTGTGTCACTTGAATATGGGCTTGCCGATTACTTCACCGTGGGTAGTGCCTTTATGAGGCAACATGGCAAAGATCTGATTGGCTTTCAAGGACGATATTTACCAGCGCACTGGTTTGCGGGTCATATCGGTTGGTTACCAGAGTTCGATCGCTTTCCAATGGAGTTTGATATCTTGATCAACGGCGATCAGTCGGCATCGATAGAGCTTAATAAAACCGATGAATTGGACTTAGAGTCAATGGAGTACGATGTTTTCAAATACAACCTGTCGCTTGCAAACCTAACAGCCTTTTTAGCGGTAAGAGATGATGATGACGAATTGAGCGTTGAACCTAAGCTCAACTTGAAAGTGGCTCGTAATCTGTTTGTCTCATATGCTGGCGACTATCGATACACCAAAGCTTCTCATCAAGAAGACTATCTACATACCATTGGTTTGGCCAAAAGTGGGTTCTCAGATACATCGTGGAATATCTCAGGAACTGTTGATGGCTCGGGTCATCATGAACGAACGGAACTATCCCTAAGGAATGCGTGTAAAGAGTGCCTGCTCGATCCGCTGGAGGTTTTTCAAGAGCTCACGACGAACGTATCGGCTCGCTATCAAAAGCATGAGGTTTCGTTTACTGCCTCTTTAGAAGCTCGTGTGAATCCTTATTTACTCTTTAAACTGGAAGGAACAGAAGACCGATACGGTGTCGAGATGACGACCGAATTCGGTGCTAAAACTTACTTTGATGAAAGCATTGGTGAGTTTGTTGAGTGGAATCGATACAACCATTCTAAGTTGACGGGCATTGTCTACGATCACCACAAACAGCCCATACAAGGCGTAAGCCTACAAATTTTGGACCAACGAGCGGTCAGTGATGCAAAAGGCCGATTTGAATTCTCAAGTGTTCCAGCTCGAGATAATCTGCCTATCTATATCGATGAAGGGGCACTCGATCTTAACCTGACACCGATTCAAAACCCTGTGTTTGTAAATACTAAACAGGTAGGTCTGACTCATGCTCATATCGAAATGGTAGTGTCATTTGGCGTCGATGGCACGGTAAAAGGTGACCTAGAAAACAGTGCTTATCTCCACTTTAAACATATCCAGAAAGGTACTGAGTATTCGAGCGAGATTGAGAGCGATGGCTTTTACATGGTGGAGGGGCTCATCGCGGGCAAATACATTGTGACTTTAGAAATGGGAGACAAGCGATACGTGCAAGGTGCCGACTTGAACGGAGATTTCTGGGTAAGCGACCTCACATTCAACCTCATTGATTTTCATAAGGTGTATTAGACCTGATCGCTTTGATTAGTCTGAAGGAGGCGAGAGTATCAATTGAACTTTCTGTTTCATGGTTAACTCTCGGTTGTTTAAATCTTTGAATATGGATTTCCATTCTTGAAAGGTGACCACTATCGGGTTAAAACTGTTTACTGGTTTAGTGACGCCGTAACGTACTATTTCAACTTCTGGCTCGAACGTACCGAATAACTTATCCCAAATAATCAGAACGCCAGCGTAGTTCTTATCGATGTATTGCGGGTTTTGACCGTGATGTACTCGATGATGCGAAGGGGTGTTAAAGATGTATTCAAATGGCCCTAAGCTCCGTATCCATTGTGTATGGACAAAGAACTGCAAACCTAGATTCAGAAGCACCACAAAGATGACCCATTTAGGGTCAAAACCTATGATGACCAACGGTACCCAAAATAGCCACATACCTGCGAATGGGTACATTAAACTCTGACGAAACGCAGTACTAAAGTTCATCTGTTCTGAACTGTGGTGTGCCACGTGTGCCGCCCACATCCAGCGAACGCGGTGGCTTGCCCTGTGAAACCAGTAATAGAAAAAGTCCTGTAGAACCATCAACACAATGAAACTCAGCACACCCATTTCGATATCCATTAAGTGCCAGCCGAATAACCAAAGATACAGTTGAACAATCAGTAATCCGGTTAACAAATCGGAGAGCTGGTGCATACCCGCCAACGTAAAGTTACAGAGCACTTCAGACAATTTATAACTCGAGTTGTCGGGTAATCGACCTTGCTTCTGGCCGATAAAATACTCGGCCAACATACAAAGCAGGAACAAGGGAGCTAAAACAAGCAGTAGCCATTCTGGGTGATTGATCAGTGAGTCGATATCCATTTCCGGTTCCTTTTTTCTTTTTGTTTCCCGACGAGGTGTGCTACCAGCGTGCGAAATGATCTTCAGTAAGACCAAGCACATTCTCTAGCTGATGGATGATCCCGTCGTTGTCTTGAATTGAGCCTGAAAAGTGGCCGATGAACTGTCGGAAGTTACTTTTAAGTACCCATAAGTTGAGTTTTTCACTGCGTCGGTTAATAGGGGTAAACGTCAGGTTGATGCGCCCATCTTGCGATGTTATCTGCCAAGGTAAATTAGTGTCTTGGCGACTAAACGTAAACTGTACTGGGTTAAGTAAGTGCCGGGTTCCATTCACCCATAATACGTTTTCGCAGCCTCCGGTTTCGTTCACGCCCGCCGCGAGGTTCAGGCCAATATCACTGCCATTGGATTGCGTGTTGATACTTGCCCAGCGCCAACTGGTTTCACATCTCATGTAACCCGCTGAAAAGTCATACCCAGCACGAGCTGGTTCGAGATCGAGTGATTCTTCTTTGATTTGGATGTCGCCCGTGATGCGCAAAGCATTGTGCTTTTGAGTGTAAGTCCAACCTGAATAACCGGTTGGGCTGCACATCGCCATGGGCAAGCTATCAGTTTCAGGCTCTAAAGCGATATCGGCCTTGATGAGTTTGGTATTCAAGCGAACTCGCCATTGTCCGCCTTCAATATCGAAAGTAATGCTTTGATCTGCAATGCTTGTCTTTCCTTCAAATGGTGAAGGCGTTACATGCTTATCAAACCCTAATGGCCTCAACCAAGATGACTCTTCCAGATGGTTGTTTTCTATGTCGTACAGATAACAAAATGCCGAGCCTAAGTAACGAATATCCGCGATAGCGACGCCGATAATGTGTGTGTCGGTGACGATGCTGACAAACTGGAATTGTTTGTAGTGGAAGTGCTTCTGCCAAGAGTTTGCTTTTGCATCCATCGAGTTTCGATAGTCAAAATTCTCTATGTTCAGGTGTTTAGGGATGCCATCGAAATGTCCGATGGTCGGCTGACCATTCGAATCAATCAAACTGTGTGGGGCTGGGCTGGTTTTTATCATTGCGATGGTTCACATAAATTTAACAACTAAAGCCATTGTGCGATGAGTCGCGTAGAATTGGGAGGTCATATTCGGACAAGAGCGCGTTACCAGTCACGATTTTGTCAGCATGTGTTGTTGAGGCTGAGTAGTCATATTTATGGGAATGTGCTCGATATAAGGAGAGACGATTGGAGATTATCGCGGAGTATAAGCCAACCGGACATCGGTATCAGTTGGGTACATTAGATATTACGCTGCTGTTAAATACGCTAGAGCAACGAGGCGTCGATATTGAAAGACTACTCATGGATGTGGGTTTAGAAACCATGGATTGGCGAGACCCGAATGGAAAGCTGACTTACGCTGACAAGCTTTCGTTGTTTAGCGCGGCTAATCAGAGTTTTCCTCATGATGGCTTGGGGCTTTGGTTGGGGGAGCACGCTAGCTTGAGCCACTTTGGTGTGTTGGGTTATGCGCTATCGACCAGTCAAAATGTCGGGGAGGCCATCAAGTCGGGCTTCAAGTATTTGCGCCTGAATGGACCTATCTTCTCGGTTAAATTGTTTCTAGATTCCGAGCAAGCAGTGATTCAGATTGAGAACACCTTGGAAGTGGGCGATCTGCTTCCTTTCTGCAGTGAGTATTTCTTGAGTTCAATCGTCTCTTTGTTCAAAGAACTGACTGGTCATGAGTTGGATATTCACACTTTGGCTTTGCCTTATGCTCGCACTAATTACGCCAAGCACTATGACGAGCGTTTCCAGTGCCCTGTAGTTTTTGAGCAGAGCCATTGTGAACTGCGTTTTGATGCCTCGGTTTTGTCACAAACCTTATTGACTCATGATGCAGCGACACTGAAGCGCTACCTTGCGTCTTGCCAGTCGATAGTTGAGACATTGGACTCGGAACATTTGCTGACTAACCAGATCAAAACGATCTTTTATCAAACCGCAGGCTGTTTCCCGAATATAGAACAGCTCGCAGACGAATTTGGTTGTAGCTCTCGCACGCTCAGGAGAGAGCTGGTTACTCATGATTCCAGTTATCAAGTATTGCTTACCGAAGTTCGAGTAGAACTAGCCAAAGAGCTATTACTTGGCACATCCATGAGCATTGATGATATTGGTGAAAGGCTTGGTTATAGCGACCCTGCAAATTTCAGAAGGGCGTTTAAAGGTTGGCTCAATAAAACGCCCGCGCAGTTCCGTAACGGTTTAAGTTAAAGCGTTACTTGCTAAAAAACTGCTCCCTGAAATCGGATACTTGCTGCTGATAGTAATTGTCCCAATCTTGTTGAGTCCAAGTGGCATAACTTGAGCTTCGCTGAGAGTCCAAGGTCGCTTTGAGCTGATCAAGTTGCTCATGATAACTCATTACGGTTTGTTGCTGTTGTGCGACTTGTTGTTCTCGCGCGGTAATGTTGCTGGTCTGCGTTTCATCTAAGTAGGTTTCTTGAAGGTCGGCTTTGACTGATGCGATTTCAGCAGGGCTATAGCTGCTGGGTATCAAAGAGACTGCCAGTTCATATTTTTGAAGCTGGGTTTCGGCGTTCAAGGTCGCTGTATTGTTTTGCCATTCACTAAGCAAATCTTGATAGTTGGCCAAAAACTGGCTCGCTTCGTTCTCTTCAAGGGTGTTGGCGTCAAGCGTAAAATCTAGATGAGCAAATTGGTCTGCGAATAGCTGGTGGGCCAACTCTCCCCACACTTGCCGTGCAGACTGTTTGAATAGGGCAACACTCTCTTCAAGAGTCTCTATGGATTCAAGAGGGATGGTACTTTGGGTTAATTGCCAATCGACGAATAGCTGCGGATAGTCGCTCAGTAACTCAAACCATATACTCGGCAACTCTGATTTCAATCGTGCGAGTTGCTCAATGCAGCCATCGCGTTGTTTGCAAAGCGCCCAGAACCCATCGAGTTCATCGAATAGAGCTTTACCTTCAAGTTCGCTTAAGTTTTCAACATGCGTTTCTCCGCCCGATGATTCTGCTTCGGCATGCTTGTTTTGCGATGCTGCATTTTCCGAACTGGCGGTTGCAGTTGGCGTGGAATTATCGTCAGCAGTTGTCGTAGAAACCCGCTGTTTTGCTTCTGTGTGTTGAGCAGAAGATAGCGGTGTTTCAGTGGATTTTGATGACCAAGAATAGCCAATAATGCCCGTCGTTAAGACGAGCATTAGGATTAAGATGACTCGATGCATTATGGGTTCACCGAGTTACTTAATGAGGGCGCTAACAGGGAAGTGGTCTGAAAGGTTGTAGTGCTTCCATAATTCACTGCTTGTAGAGCGAGGAACGTCAACGCGGTTATTGTTGTGAGCTTTTTGCGCGTACTCAGAACTCACTACCACGTAATCCAAGTATTCAACATTTTCCCCGCCAGACATAGGTGCGCCAGCAAAGTTGTTGATGCGAGGATCAAAAGTAGACGCGGTGTAACCTGAATATTGTGGCTCTTCGGCCTGCAAGTTAGCGAACATCTGTTGGTAGTCGCCTGGGAACTTCAGCTTGTTCACGTTGAAGTCACCGCTGTAAATAACCGTTTCTGAAGTTGGTATTTCCAGTGATTGAGCAAGCTGACGCATCTGTTTAAATTGACGCTGTCGGTAGTCACGAGCTGTGTCCGTATCGAATGAGGCGGTGTGAGTGCCAAACACGTGGTAAGCCTGACCATTTTTGATGACTTCCGCGTAGTTAACACCTTTATCAGCAAAGCAATCTGTGCCTGTACAATCAGGAAACACGTATTGCGCTTCGTTGACGATAGGGTAACGGCTCACAATGATCACGCCGCCGTCATAGATGTTGATGCCATCCTTATTGAGCATCTTGGTTTGGTAAGGGTACTCTTTCGCAAGTTCACGTAGGAACTCATCTCGTCCGTTGGCAAACACCTCTTGAAGCGCCAACACGTCGTAGCCTTTTACGTATTGAGGGAGAAGATCGTAGCGGTCACCAATATGCGAAGCGATGGCAGGCAGTGCCCAGATGTTATAGGTCATGACTTTTAGTGTCTTGGCATCCGGCTCGGGTTGCTCATCTACTTTTGGTGGGGTGATGGTGTAATAAATATCATCATAGCGCGCTGTAGAATCGGCTTTGAGGGCTAGCTCTGCATTGACCCCGAATGCATCGGTTGTGCTGCGATGAATATTACGATCGTCATGCAAAGTTAGGTTGATGTCTGCGGCACTCAAACCATGTTGCAGTGTCGAATTATACCAATGTCCTTCCATGGTTTGATTGAGCGTGACACTTTCTCCAATAGAGTTTGATACCACTGTGTCAAACTCGTATGTCTTACCGGACTTTACGCCTGTCCAGCGATTGAAACTGATCAGTTTTTTGGTTTCCCACGGGCCAATCTGCTCAACGTGTTGTTGCCACTCATCGCCAAGTTGCAGTAAGTCGGTACCGGTATGATTGGTTTGAATCGTCATCACTTGGTTGGTGTTGTTGGTGAGATACACATCGGTATCTGCAATAGCCGAGGTTGAAATGAATGAAGCTGATGCAAGTAATGCACTCAGGCAAGTCCATTGAGTTTTCATTTTCACGTTATCCTTACTGATTGGTTTAAAGAATAACGTAGTAAAGAGTTGTGACATTGGAGTTATAACTCTATCAGAATTATCCAAATATTAGATATATGCCATGGTTTTATAAATTCGATTACTCATTGATAATTAACATATTGCTTTATCGGAATGATAAGTGATACGCGCGCACGTTAACAAACAGAGGAACGATTTGGATTTGAGGGTAAGTCACTAGCGGTGTATTTTCGTGGAAATCATAGGTCGGGAAATAACCAGAAATGGATGCTCTGAATCACGATAAGGGATAACGTTAACCGCCTTGCTCTATCAGCATAAATTTTGCCATTGTTCAGTAAACAGATTCCTCAAAAACAGGTATGATAGTGTCGTTTTTAATCCTGAACTGGGAAAGTCATGGCAAAGTTAACACTCCAAGAGCAAATGCTTAAAGCTGGCTTGGTAAATGAGAAAAAATTAAAGAAGGCGAAGAAAGGCTCTAAAAAGTCTCGCGTTCAGTCTCGTGAAGCAAAAGCGGCAGCTGAAGAAACTAAACTGGCGCAGCAAGCGAAAGACAAAGAGCTAAACCAACAGTTGAAAGAACAACAGTTGAGCAAAGAAATTAAAGCTCAAGTGAAGCAATTGATCGAGATGAACAAGCTCGAACAGAAGAACGGTGAGATTAAATACAACTTTACCGACGGTACGCTAGTTAAATACCTTTACGTAGAAGAGCTGACTCAAAAGCAACTAAGTAAAGGTATCCTAAGTATCGCGCGTCAAGGCGAAAGCTATGTTGTTATCCCTACTGCGGTAGCGAACAAGATCGCGATGCGTGACGAAGAATCTATCGTTGATACTCAAGCTTCAAGCTCTGATGAAGTAGACGAAGATGACCCGTACAAAGACTTCGTGATCCCAGATGATCTAATGTGGTAGCCCTCGACTAAACCACTATCTAATTCGTCAATTACTTGTGGCGTTGAAGAAGTATTAAAAGCCCCGATGTGTTTTACATCGGGGCTTTTTCAATGTTGGCAACTGCATAGAATTATTTACGGGCTCATCTGAACCGGTCGTGTCTCTATATTTGAGAAATAATTCATTGCCAGTGCCTCACTTTCGACCGCTTTACTGGTAGTTGTAGTGCCGAATAAAGCTTTGGCCTGCTAATCGGCAACAATGTCTGCGATGTCGAAAGTTGAGTATTGTTGGTTGTTTTTAAGTTGATGATATTCAGGCTGATATTGCTCATAGCCATCAAAATAGCAGTCGCCGATTTCATTGCGCGGGCAAATTTTTACATCGTCTCTTGCGACCAGTTCAGTTGAACAAGATGGGCAGTGTTTCATAGATCCTCCTGATGGAATACCAGTGTATAAACGGCCCATTAACTCAAACTTTTGTTTCGTTGTGATTTCATTTTTAAGTCAAGTAGCGGGTTTATTGGTCATAAACTCGCTACTTGTTGCTGTGCTTGGCCACAGAAAGGAGCAGCGATATAAGGTGCTTCGAGTTCGACAATGCTGTTTATTGGATGCTACATATATTGAAGCGAGAGCGGCTACCTCCACCTAACATTTTCACATTCTCTTTGTTGCTAAGTGCCTTCCATGCAGTACTTTCTTCCGCACTAAGGTTTGAAGGTTGGTAATCTAAGTTAGCGTATCTGGATACAACCACTTGTTTATCCATGCCACCAGATAGGCTATCGATTACATTAGTTGTCACTTTTCCATCGGAGTAGGCCATGACCAAAACTTCATCATTTTCTTCAAGCGCTGAGACTAACGTGCTTTGATTGTCTTTGCTGTATTGAACATCACTGTAACCTTGGTCTGCGTCTGTCTGTTTGCCTGAAATTGAACGATAAAGAAGGCTCTTTTTACGTTTCTTTAAGGAGCTAAGTGGGGTCTCATTCTGCTTGCTATAAATATTGACCACTTTAATATCGTTTTGAGCAGCGTATTTCAGAATTGAACTTTGGTTTCCGAGTCCTCTGCGTGTCAGCGCTGGTGAATTTTGCAAGCTTTGAGATAAGCGTTGTTCGGTAGCATCAACGATAACAATCGCAGGTTTGTTACCTTCACTTAACGATTTCTTTAGTGCTTGTCTAATTTCGATATGTGCCATTTTCCCTTCTACAGTATCCCAGTTCGGTGCATGCTGAGGTGTTGCGGATGGTCTTGTTTCAAGCGTATATGGCTTGTAGTCGTAGTGCTCTTTCGGCCAATAGGTGTTTCTTTTTACTTTTCCCAAATCGTCAGCCAAATGAAATTCACTCACGAGCTTTTCATTTTTTAAATACGCCTTAGGTTTTTCTTGTCCTAGCGCTTTCCATTGGAAGTACATCTCTTCACGAAGGTTGATGATTGACTGCCTGGCATTACTGATTTCCGTAACGGGATCTCGACCGTGTTCAGCATTGTTGTAGTGAGTAATTCCTGTGGTCTGATATTCATAATTTGGAATCACATACTCTGTCGCTTTATTAGTGTCTGGGTGTCGGTGAGACAGAGGCGCATTACCTTGAGGGACGGCACCAGAAGAGAAGTCTCTCGCGTGTATGAGTTCATGCCCTAATGTGACGGTTTGATCAAACGGTGTCTCTGTTCCTGGAATATTGACTATCTCCGTGGTGGAGAAGTAAACCGTATTCGAGACCCCCTTACCATTAAATTGTCGCTGCCAAGCAAGCGAGGCCTTTTGTTGATCTTCAAATATAGAGGGTATCGTCTCAAAGAGTCTTCCTGGTCCTTCTGGTTCTCTTATCACAGTGACAATAGTAGCTTTAGACTGATCGACCCCTATCGTGTGTTCAATTAATGGGGCAACACCATCATTCGGCGCATTGACCGGTGTGTAAGTTGCTATTTGTCGTAAGATTTCTCGTCCAGTTTGCGATAGCTGCAGTTTGCGGATCAATACGCTCATATCGGAGAGGTAGGCGTCACTCTTTGTTTGTACATAGAGGTTTCTCGACATGCGATAGAGTTTTCCGTAGGTGTCTGAATTGTAGCCAGCAATGACTTTTACGCCATCCGGAGCATCGTAAAAAAGACCAAATTCTGACCCTTTTCCTGCGTATGTATTTATTGAGTTAACAAGCATTAAAAACCCTGATAGGGCTAGGATAATACTATTTTTCATAAACTGACTCCTCTAACGCTATTTGTAATTCAATCCAATCTTCGAGTTCTACAAGAAGAAAATGGGTGATATGTGGAAGCAGAGTCAGCTCTTCTTGTTTAATGATTTGCCCAAGTTGGTCAATTGCAGACTCAAGGTTTCCTTCGTTCAACGCTATTTTTATGTCCGCTAGCTGGCTCCATAGCGCATGCGAAGCTACATAAGCTACCTGTTGTTCCATTTCATCTTGATACTCATTGGAAAGGTAGTTTAGGTGAGGAGTTGAAAGCGTACTGTTAAACAGCTGATGCTTGCTGTTAGGTGATACATTGACTTCTGACTGCTGATGTTGTGCGATTTGTAGATAGAGCGAAAGGTCGCCTAATAAATATTGAAGTTGGTTGGCATTCGTCGTCTTCATTGCCTTTTCAATGATGCTTTCAATAGCGCTTTGAAAGTTTCGTTCAAAGTGAGCGCTTGGCTGCGAAATCACGTCATCGAGTATGTCTGCCATTTTAGGGGCATAAAACCTAAGGTTTGCTGCAGAGTATACACTTGGATACGGTAACGAGTAGTTGAGAGAGCGGATGTAAGACATTGAAATAGCGAGCTTGAATTGAGGTTGAATAAAATGTTTAAAAATTTCATATTGTTTGATTTGATCTAACACTCCGCCGCTCGGTCGCTCTGTTAGCAGTAGTTCATACCAACGGCTAATCTGATACCAACTTTTACGAACATTTGGATCAGAGCTGTCAATTCCTTTGCTATCTAAGTATTCGCTGAAAGGCGTTTGGTAGCTAAGAATCTGGATGTTCGCTAACTCGGACACTAGCTCTTCAAATAGTTTATTCGATGACTGGCCTGATATGTAAGCGCTAGCGGTGTTGATTAGCTGAGTTCTAAATAAGCCAGTGGGCCAACCATTAATAATCCTTGATGCAATATGATTTTCGACATTAAATTCTACCTTTTTTAGCAACAACTCGGATAACTCAGCGTCTTTTTTAGGATGGTAAGTATCATACAATGGGCCAGAGTCTTTACATGCATCTAGAGAAGCTTGAATACCGCCTGGGGCAATGGAAGGAACACCCCAGCAAGTTCTTGCGGGACGGACTTCTATAGTTGCTGTACTGAGTTGTTCCTCGCTCAGGTAATCGATATCCCACATTTCTTTCGCATACTCTCTCAATCCACTTTGCCTTACTTGAAATTCCAATATACTTCGGTTGATTTTGCTTTGTGTAATGATCGATGCCACGTGAGGCTTTGGCCTTTCTATGAGCCGTTTAACTATGTTCTCTCTGTGTGTGGATAGTCGGCGCAAAGCGATTTCAACAAGTTCTCTTTTTTTGCTATGTATATTTAAAGCGAGCACGTGATAGTTATCTGCGTTCAGGTTGTTAATCAGATCATCAATGCGTGCTGGTCCTTCAGTGCGAATGCAGCGTTCGATCTCTGTTAAAGAGGATCGACCGTTTTGGCATAGAGGTTGGTTTAGATTTGAATCAGGGGAAAGGTGTCCGATTGACTTCAACAGTTCTAAATCAATTCGAGCCATTTGCTTAGAAAGTTGCCTATCGTATGCAGAGGTGAGTCGTCGGTATTCGGTGTCTGCTTCAAGAAGCAGGTGGTCGACGTACATTGAGGCACTGTGTAATACGTGATTGTCGTATTTGTTAAGTAGAGAAATTGCGTCCTCTTTTTTGTGGTGGAAACGAGAAAATTCTGAGGAGTGGTTGGTAAACACGTAATGTGATTGGTTTTCAAATTCGGTGATTTTTTCTTTGGCTGCGAAGTACTTAATGTCATTCGATAATAGGTTTAGCTCATCACCAACTAGAGGAACTAAGGAAAAGATAGAGGCCGCTTTATCGAGCCGAGTTGAGGATTCCTGAGAGAATGTTTGGACCATGTTGTCGACCCAAAAGCCGACTGCGACTGCATCTCCGATTGGTCCTAATACTTCCAACGTCGAAGAACCAGCCTGACCTAGTCGGTTTATTAGGCTTTCTTGGCTTAACGAGCTTTCGAATGTCTGCGGGACATTAGCTAACGCTTTCTCTGTTTGTGGCCATGCTGATGCGAAAGATTGCGCGTGCGCACTGAGTTCAAGTTCGCCTAACGCAGTACCAAAATCTGGCTCTGCATAAAGCTCATTTTGAGACCATAAAGCGGCCCGATTATTGTTTATTGTGTGTAGTGATTGTGTATCTTGAACTCCGTCACTTAAGCAAAGTGCGGCTGATAAAGGACTATATACGATAGCTGTGAGCCACCATAGATCGTTTTTTTTGGTCATATTCAAATACTAGTTTTTTTATCGCGGTTAGGTGGATAGCACTTTTCGATTAGCTTTTTACTGACAAAAAGGAGATCAGTGTGGGCATAAGTGGCGAATAGGTGCTTTGGCTTTCTTTGGGTTTGTCATCAACAAAAAAGCTCATCACCAGTGTGATGAGCTTAGATAGGGGGAAATGTGAGCTTGTTTATCGCTGTATAGGGTTAATCATAAGTTGAGCATCTTCATATCCCAGCTGCGCGAGGGTTTCAGAATCAAAGTCAGTTACCACCTGAACATCGCCGACATAGTAGATTTTATGATTGTTCAGTGCGGTCATCGCATCGAATGAGTCGACAGAGTGTTCTTCACCGATATCGATTAGGCCTGAATATTGAGATTCAGCACTGAATTGACCTGATACGTGAGTGTAGAACGGACGCAAACTTGCTCCTGCTGCATATTGCATGCTGCTCAATCCATTAGTGTTGATAGCCCAGCTCCAATCCCACCATTTCATTTCTCCAGGAATATAGCGGTGATCCCATTGGTAGCGGATGTTCGCTTGTTCTTCGCTATTAGTCCCCATGGTGAAGGTGTGGGAAACAGTTGGACGATTTGTCGGGTGATTACTGAGTGCATTGCCGCTAAAGCGTAAGAAGCCTGTGAAATTGACGTCGTAGCCGATGTTCGTTTTGATGCGGTACGGGTAAGAGATACTTGAGTGATAAAACTCGACTCTAAAGGGCAAAACAGAATTAGCCGGTACGGTGATGATCGCTTGTAGCTCTGTAGGTTCTGAGCGAGAACCATTGTTGGTATCAGAGAAACGTTGGTCTTGCTCAAGCACCACTGTTACATCTGTTTTCCCAACCAGAGGCCAAGTAAAGTTCTCTTTGAGCATTACTGAGTCTGAGAGGTCAAAGCTGTTGGTTTTGCGCCACTGGGTGGATTGCTCAAAATGAAGGTCAACGATAATCTGCTTCGGTTCGTCGCTGTCATTAATAGCGTAAGCCGACACTGTATTGATAAGCGTTTGTTCTGGTTCGCTAACGTTACCATGAGAAAATGCATTGCTATCGAGCGTGTAAGAGAAGTTGTCGATTGTGATTTTTGTTTTTTCGTCACAGCGATCACCGGTGCAGCTTCTATCGCTATTCCCTTTAATCTCCCAACCATTGTTAAGCGGTTTTATTGCCATATCTTGACCGACATAACGCCCGTTGTCGCCTCCAACCCAAGCGTAACCCAGGTTATGGGCCAAGTAACTCAGTGGTCTGATAAAGTTCGTGTTGTCGCTGACTAACGCGCGTTGAACATCAAGGTTATTGTTCGTTTCGATGGCTTGCGCTTCGTAGTAAGGGAGGCCTGCGTCTGGGCTATTGGGGTAACACCAGGTATTGTCGCTTGGTTGTCCTTGTTTGATGAGCCCGTGGTAGCCAGACCCCATGATCCCCCAGTCATTTTGAAGGCCTGCTATGTCCCACACGTTCATGCGAGAGATTAGCGCTGTTTTGTGTTCTTGTGCTTCGGTATGAGTAAGTGGGCGATAGTCCGAGCGACAAACATCTTCCCCAAGCTTGTCTAAGACAATTTGGTCTGAGTATATTTTTGAATGAGCCGTCAAAGGTATTAATGATAGGGCAGTACTAAATAGCATGGTTTTACTGACGTTGAGCATGAATAAATTCCTAGGTGCCAATATTTGGCTATTATTTTTAGATGCGATTTATATGTGTTTTTATAAGTATTTTCTAGCCGAGGGTCTCTAGCGGGGTGTACTCTGTCATATAAAACAAAGCCAAAAGTACTGAAATGAATTGAAAATAAATACTCATAAATATCAGAGGCTTGTACTGATCAACTTGTCGTTTGATAAAGACTTATCTTGATTGATTTCAATTACTTTCAACCATCCAATTAATGGGCGGTTAATTGTTGAACGTTTGTGTTTCTGTAACTTCGTTATCTAGGGCATGGGTTTGGAAAAATAAGTCAGCAAGATTGATTAGAAAGATATATTGTTGGCTGGATGGTGAGTAAGAACGTAAGCCAGAATAAGAAATGATGTTGTGATAGGTAGGATCAAAAAATGCAGCGAACAACCTTTCGATTGTTGCTGCATTTTTGTTTGTATCGCTCGAATTAACTTAATTGAACGCGATTAAGCATCCCCAGGCTTTTCCCGTTTGCTGTTCCAGCCCATAAAATTATAGATGTTGTATCGAGCAAAGCCGACTTGTTCGTGCAGAGCAAAGTCTGTTACCGAAAAGTTGTACCACAGTGGCAGCCATGAGATTTGAGCCGCCATGTAATCAGCTCTAACCGGAATCACGTCCAACCCGAAGTGGTTGAAATAGAGTTCACTACGGCGAATGTGCAGGCCAGATGAAACCAGCACAATGTTGTCGAATTTATGATGCTTCATCAGGTCGCTGGTCAGCTGTGCATTTTTCCACGTGTTCACGCTGTTCGGTTCTTGAATTATGTCGGCCATTGGGACGCCAAGCCTAAGCAGTTGCTGTTGATAAACTTCAGCCTCTGTAACGCCGTTATTCTGAGCATCACCACCACTGATGATCACTTTGCATGTGGTTTGCGCTTTTGCACAATCTTTATATTGGCTTGCGGTTTCGCTGATTCGACCAAAAGAGAAAAAGGCTGGCTCGAACTCTTGCGTGCTTTTAATTAACTGCGTGCCTGCGCCTAGAAGAACAATGGCGTTATTGTCAGACCATTGGATATCAGGCTTATTTTCATAATTCGCCTGTAGGTCGTCTAATAAATAACGAGGGATCAAACCTGAACCAATCAACACAAATGACGATATAAGAACAAGAGATAAAAACAGAGAGGTTTTTCGCCACTGAAGTAAACCTGTAAAGCCTACGAATAGCAGAAGAAGTAATAATATAATAAAGCTCATGAGGATCCCGTTGTCGAACTGATGCCAAGGTGGTGTAGCATGTTGAAGCGTTGCATCATATATCAATCATGATGATTCTTCATAGCTAACTCATTGTATTATTCAACAGATGCACGATTTCTCTCTATTAACGATTAATGTTCGCGATAGTAGTAACTAAAATGCTTCATTATTGTTCGATTAATCCCTTTTAAAATATAGGCATATAAATCAGGAGGATTATTTAAATCTTATTTTGTGTCATTTAAACCTTATTTCGTGTTATTTAGTTTATTTGTTTATCAACTTCTCATCTTTTAAATTCATCAACTCAACTCAACTCAACTCAACTCAACTCAACTCAAGCTATCAAAGTAATTCTGAGAAAACTTGATGAACATTTTATTCAACATCAAGGGCAGGTGCTTGGGGCGGTTGGTATCAGTGGGTTGAGTGAAGAGGGCGATGGAGCATTAGCTGAGAAAGTGATTCGATTAGTGCTTTAAGCTCTACTGTTCAGAAAGTGGCTCTGACATAAGACAGAAAATAAAAAACCGATGCATGAACATCGGTTTTTTTGTTGGTCGAGCTGTTTGATTCAGAATTAAGCGTTCGCTTGTTCCAGATCTTGTTGCTTGTCTTTCTTACCTAATAGGCGACTTGTAATAGTACCGGCTGTCATTGCACCAGATACGTTAAGCGCCGTACGAGCCATATCGATAAGTGGTTCGATAGAGATAAGCAGTGCTGCAATCGTTACAGGAAGGCCCATAGCTGGAAGTACGATAAGTGCTGCGAACGTTGCACCGCCACCCACACCTGCGATACCGAAAGAGCTTACTGTGATAATTGCAATCAGAGACAGAATGAAGTTGATGTCCATAGGGTCGATGCCAACTGTAGGTGCAACCATAACTGCTAGCATTGCAGGGTAGATACCCGCACAACCGTTTTGACCAATTGTTGCGCCAAAAGATGCAGATAGGTTAGCAATTGCTGGTGGCACGTTTAGCTTCGTGATTTGAGCTTCAACGTTCAGTGGAATCGTTGCTGCAGAGCTACGAGACGTGAAAGCAAACGTCAGTACTG
Organism: Vibrio sp. T20; assembly: GCF_007858795.1. NCBI lineage: Bacteria > Pseudomonadati > Pseudomonadota > Gammaproteobacteria > Vibrionales > Vibrionaceae > Vibrio > Vibrio sp. T20. The sequence goes on along the minus strand of NZ_VFEB01000093.1, from coordinate 58,683 downwards.
GCCAGATCTTTTGGAAGTACTCTTTCGGGTTTACACCAACAAAAGAAACCAACACACCGTGTACAACGAACATCAGTAGAATCGCAACGTAAGATGCAACGATGAAACCCAGTAGGCTGAGGATGTCAGAAGCACTTGATGTTGCTACTACCTTCGCCATTAGCGCTGCGATGCCGTATGGCGTGAGTGCCATGATCATCTTAACTAAGCGCATAACGATAGATTGTGCCGCTTCGACAAACGTACGAATTGGAGATTCTAGTTCTTCTTTCTCAGCCATCACTTTACGAGCAGCAATACCCGTTAGTACACCAAAGATAACCACAGCGATGATAGACGTAGAGCGAGCGCCTGTTAGGTCTGCAAATGGGTTAGTTGGAATGAAGCTAACCAGCATTTGTGGAATCGTTAAGTCTGAAACGCTGCCGATGCGGCTTTCAAGTGTTGCGATACGCGCTGTTTCGCGAGCGCCTTCAGTTAAGCCTTCAGCAGACAGACCAAATGCTTGAGTTACAACAATACCAACGATTGCAGAAATCGCGGTTGTTGCTAGCAATACAGAAATGGTGATGCCAGAAATTTTGCCTAGTGAACCGCCTTTTTCAAGCTTCACAACTGCTGCAATCATTGAAACCAATACCAATGGCATGATCACCATTTTCAGTAGGCCAACGTAACCACGACCGACAATGTTTACCCAGTCTAGTGTCTCATTGATGATCGGATTGCCTTCACCAAATAACAGCTGTAAACCAAGACCAAATGCGCTACCAAATACTAAACCGAGTAAAACGAGGCGAGAAAGTGTGTTCTCTTTTTTCTGCTGTCCGTAGAGAAAAAAGAGGATACCAGTGAATACCGCTAAAGCAGCGATAGCTGAAAGTGACATTTGTTTTCCTTATGAATTTCTTTAAATCGATAGGGCGCTTGGATATATGGGCGCGAGTACTGTTAGCTACAGTAGCGACCTGTAACAAAACGTAAAATAAGGAAAAGTAATTAAATAGAACGATAGGTAATATCCACTGAATAGAATGAGTGGATATCCAACATTGTGGTGAATAGATGAGCTTTTTAGCGATATTTTGCCAATAAATTGAGCATGTCACTTGACGAGTAAATTTCTATATTTTGGAAATTATTTTCGAATAATCGGAACAACATTGCTTTGGCTACGTCTTCCGACTGAATAGGGCGTAGATTTTTGAACTTACCAAACATAAATGGAGACAGCAGAGGAAAGACACTTTGCAGGAGTTTTTCATCGGCTCTTGGTTCATCACGTTCACCAACCAGCGGCCCCGGACGTGCGATGAAAAGCTGCTTGAAGCCAATACGTTTTAAGTTTTGCTCCATTTGCCCTTTGCAACGCAGGTAGTGTGAATAGGAATCTGGTGAAGCGCCATAGCTAGAAACGACCGCGACGCGTTGAACCCCAAGAAATTTCATTGACTGCGCGACTTGGCTAACTAATTCTACATCGACTTTGCGTAGCGCTTCTTTTGATCCTGCCTTTTTCTTAGTCGTTCCTAAGCAGATAATACCGAGATTAGGTGTCGCTTTGGTGTCGTCCCAACTTGTTACTTGCAGGTTACTGTGGATGAGCGTGTGGAGTTTGCTGGAGTTAAAGTGAGAATCAAGTGCTCTTCGGGACAAAGCATAGATATGCTCGATCGCGGGCTCGTCTATGAGCAAATCCAGAACGTGTGAACCTATCAGACCTGTTGCCCCTGCAACAATGACTGATGCTTTGTCTCCTGAAATGCTCATAATTATCTCTAACACTTATCTAAGTTATTGTTTTAATTTAAACCTTATTTTTGAATGTACGTAATTTCATCGTCGTTAATGTGAAGGTGTGTGCAAATTAGCATCGAATGATAGTCAAAAAGAGTCTGTACAGTAGAAGGGAGATTAAAAAGCCCACGATTGTGGGCAACTAATGAAGGTAACTGCAGTCGAGATTTACATATCCAGTATTAGTTCGGATTGTTACACTAGCAGCCCTGATAGAACTTATTTGTGGTTAAGTCACCTATATTCACGATCTCACTTCCGACAATAGTGTATGAACGAGTGAATTGCACGAAACAGTTATAGTCCTTTAGCTCTCTCAGGTTTCGTTCTTTTCCGGTATAAACAATCAGGCTAGGGGTTTGAGGGTTTCCATAGCTTAAGAGTTGATAGTCATCCGTTTGCATTGCATTTTCGACGTTGTCTGAATCGAGGGCAATGGCTCCCCATCGAATCCAGATATTTTGGTCTGGTAGCTTCGCCAGTTTTTCTTTTTCTAAACCTTCAATGGTCGCTTTTCCCATAACGATTTCATTGGTTGCGTTGAAAGCGCCAATGAATCCATCGAGGGTGGCTATCCTCGCATCAGAATTCAGGCTTAAGAATCGTGGTGCCGCAGTCACCGAAAGAATGCCTAAAATGATGATAACCACCACCATTTCAATTAACGTGAAGCCTTTGTTTTCCATAAGTACCCTTAATAACTGACAGGGAAATATTAGCAACAAGATTTAATATGTAAATGGATCTGAGATTTATGTAAGTACATAAAATGTAAGGGATAATTTACATTGAGTGATAAGTGTACCAAAGCAATTTGATTTACTTATTTAGTGGTTTCGTTTTGTACTAAATGTCTAATTAGTTGGACTTGGTAGCTGTTCGATTGAGTTTTGCACAAAGAGATAGGAAGTGATGTCAGTAGAGATAACAAAGCCCGCTGGGCGACGGGCTTGTTATTTACTTTGTTGCTTACTAGGTAAAGGAGAGTGGGATTTTCCTTACCTTCTTGCTAGTTTTCTTACCTGATTTATTTGGTTTTCTTTTGCTTGAATTCGGAATCATTACACCTCCTAAATCACTTTTCTGAACTTTGTTGCTTTCAACCGGTTGTGTTGCTTGGTGTTGCATTTTGTAGCTAATAGTGTGGGTGTTCACTGTATGGATACTTATCAATGGAGAGATCAACAAGTACTTTAAATAAAGCATAAACGGTGCCAAAACATAAGTTATTGATTTTTAGCTTTGGTGGTGTTCGATACGAAACCCTGTTGTGTTTTTTGATTCTCAATTTGAGAAAAAGTGCTCTTGAACTGATTAAATTAAGAACACTCTCTGCGATTTCGGTTGATTAGGCATAGATACAGCATTGCTTAACACGTAAACTGAGTCGTAATTCACATAGACCAAGGACGTGCTATGAACCTCAAGCTTGATACTCTCGCTCCCACTCAGATTGACCCTCTATCTCGGTCGCTGGTGGAGAATATGCCACGCTTTCTAACGTGTTCTCCGTGATTCGCCCTAATTAACAGTTATCCATTTACGCATGAAGAATAAGAGTACTCGAAACTCATTGCCCATTAATCTACGCGTTCTCAAAATCAAGTGTCCCTAAAATTATGTTAGATACAAAATATTCGCCGCAGATCCAACATCGTATTGATCAAAAAACCAAGCCACTCGGTGCACTTGGTTTATTAGAAAAGGTCGCACATCAACTGGCATTGATTCAAAGCCAGGGCAAAGAATCAGCGGTCGAACATATCGAATTGAAGAAGCCAAGTATCATCATATTTGCAGGAGATCATGGTATTGCTGATGAAGGCGTGAGCATTGCGCCTAGTGCTGTCACACAACAGATGGTGTTGAACTTCTTAAACGGCGGCGCGGCGATCAATTGTTTCTGTGCGGTGAACAATATTGATATTACGGTTGTCGACACTGGGATACTGTTGCCTGTTGAGTCAGAAAGTGACATGTTGATTTCTCAGCGTTTGGGTACGCGAACCAATAACTTTGCCAATGAAGCGGCAATGAGCCTCGAAACGGTTGAGCGTGGGATTGAACTGGGTACAGAACTTATTTCTAGAACCATTTCGAATGGCACCAATATCATCATGTTTGGTGAAATGGGCATCGGAAATACCAGCAGCGCATCTGCGATCTTAAGTGCGTTAGCGAATCGGTCTGCAGATGAGTGTGTTGGTCTAGGCACTGGCATCAACAATGAACAGCTTGCACGTAAAGTGGCTGTGGTTGAGCAAGGTGTTGCTCGTTGCAAAGGTTTAGCTGCGAAAGAAGTTAAAGATATTAAAGAGGTACTAGCACAAGTCGGTGGCTATGAAATCGTTCAAATGGTCGGTGGTTTCCTTGGTGCTTACCAGAACAAAACGCCAGTATTAGTCGATGGCTTTATAGTGTCGGTTGCAGCTTATGTTGCGACCTTAATTGAACCGAACTGTCGTGATTATATGATTTTTGCACATCGCTCTGAAGAGTCGGGACACAGAATCTTGTTAGAGCTTCTGGACGCAGAGCCACTGCTCGATCTTGGCTTGAGACTGGGCGAGGGCACGGGTGCTGCACTAGCCATGCCTATCATTCGAGCGGCTGCAGAGTTTTACAACAACATGGCGAGCTTCGAGAGCGCTGGAGTCACTGTTTAATGAATGATGCACCAGAAAGGTCATTGAAAGATCGAGTTATTTATCAGTGGGAGTTGTTTGTGCTGGCAATGGGATTCTTTTCTCGGTTGCCAATGCCGAAGAATACACCCTATTCATCGGAACGAATGAACCGTTCGGGTCGTTATTTCTCAATGGTCGGTTTGTTGCTTGGTGTCTTATGTGGTGGTCTGTTTTTACTGCTTGATGCGGTATTGCCGAGTACGATTGCGATCTTCTTGATGATGAGTTTTAGCTTAATGCTGACGGGTGCTTTCCATGAAGACGGCTTAACCGATATGGCGGATGGCATTGGTGGTGGAATGACGCTCGAACGCCGCTTGACCATTATGAAAGATAGCCGTATCGGCACTTATGGCGCGTCTGCGCTTATCATGGCTTTGCTTGGTAAGTGGATTCTTTTGAATGAACTGGTCACCATGACTGCTCTGTTTATGGTTATCGTTACCAGTTATACCTTTAGTCGCGCGATTGCTGCATCGCTAATTTACGACATGCTTTATGTCAGCGATTTGGACACAAGTAAAAGCAAGCCACTGGCCAACAAACAAACCAAGGGCGAGCTTGTCTTTTTATTGCTTGTTGGTGTTCTGCCTAGCCTATGGTTTGGTCTTGAATTCGCTTTGGTTTTATCTGTCGTCGCCTATCTGTTCAGAACAGGTTTCAAAAAGTGGTTAATCGCACGCATTGGTGGCTTTACTGGCGACTGCTTGGGGGCAGCTCAACAGTTGATTGAGTTGCTGACTTACCTTGTATTCATTACTGCATTTTACAATGGCTTTCTATAACGGCTTCCTATGACGAACACGAATCAAACTAATCAAACAAAGCAGCGAAACAGCCATCTGATATTAGGCGGGGCTCGTTCTGGCAAGTCGAGTTTTGCAGAGCAACAAGCATTATGTGCGTTTGAAGCATGTTCAAATGGACGCCTCAACTATATTGCGACGGCCACTTATTTGGACGACGAAATGCGAGAACGAATCGCCCATCATAAAGAGCGTCGCGGTAAACAGTGGATTGAGCATGAAGTGCCTGTCGAATTGGCTACGAAACTGCAGTCGTTTAATCAAGATGATGTAGTACTGATTGACTGCCTAACACTCTGGCTGAACAACATCATCTTTGAACTGGGCGATGACACAACCAATGAACAGGTTGAAGCCGTTGTGGAACTATTGGTGCAAAGCGTCGAGCAAAGCCCTGCGCAAATTATCATGGTCTCTAACGAAGTCGGTTTAGGTGTTGTGCCATTGGGTAAAGTGTCGCGCTTGTTTGTGGACAATGCAGGGAGAATGAACCAAGCGCTAGCTTGCGTCGTTGAACGCGTCACACTGGTCGCTGCCGGATTGCCGCTGCACTTAAAACCATCTAATCACTTGCTTGATACTCAAGGCTAGGTCGCACTCATGGTCAATGGAGCAACCAAAAATATCTATTTACTGAGACATGGCAAGGTTGAAGGGAAAGCGGCACTGAATGGTTTATCTGACGTGTTGGTTAACCCAAAGCTTCAACAGCGGATTTGTGATGAGTTGGCTCAGAACGATGTCGCTTTCGATGGTGTTATTACCTCGCCATTACGACGATGCAGTGATCTCGCGAGCTTGTATGCAGAGCGTATGTCAGTGCCTTTATCTTTTGCACCAGACTTCCAGGAAATGAACTTTGGTGAAGTTGACGGGGTCGCATTTGATGAACTTGAAGACAAGTGGGCGATGCTAGACACCTTCTGGCAAGATCCCGCAAATCATCAACTGACTGGTGCGGAAAGTTTACAGAGCTTCCATGACAGAGTAACTCAAGCTTGGTCGCAACTTTTGAACAATTCAAGTGACAATCTATTGTTGGTTACTCATGGTGGCGTTATTCGAATGTTATTGGCGCATTGCCTTGATATTGATTGGAAAAATCCGAGCTTGTACTCGAAGTTATCGATAGAGAATGCATCAATAACCCATATTCAAGTCACTCAGTTTGCACAGAGCTTTATCAGCGTCAAAGCGATAGGCCTGCCTGTTCTCTGAGTGTTAAAAATACACAGTTTTAAGAATTAACAATCTATTAGAACTGTAAATAGAAACAGAAATATAAATAGAAGTATAAAGCGGCGTTCACAGCCGCTATACCTGATTGGTATTACTACCTACGTGAAAGGAATTTAGTCATGACAACACCAAGTTGGGATCTAAGCATTGCTTATAGCGATCTTAATGATGCAAAAATCGAACAGGACATTGAACTCATTCAGCAGTGCATTGAGCTGTTGAACCTACACGTTGAAAAGCGTCACATTATTCTAGCGATGCAAAACGCGATTCAGACTTCTGAAGCGGCTGGCACGCTACTAAGCACGATCAACACCTTCGCTACCTGCCACGCATCGGTAGACGCAACGCACACAGAAGCCAAAGCACTGCTTGGTCGAGTTGCCAAACTGAACTCTGAAATGTCTCAAGCATTTAGCCCTTACGAAGACACACTAATTCATGCAGAACCAGAGTTTATTGATGCAGTATTAGAGCATGAGAGTGCGGACGTAGCAGGTCAACGCTTTGCGATTGAGAGCTCACGTAAATTAGCAAGCAGCCGACTCAGTGTGGCAGAAGAGCAGTTGTTAGCTGCGATGAAAGTTGATGGCCGTGACGGGTGGGGACGTTTGTACGACAACTTAACTGGTTCTTTGAAACTGTCGCTAAAGCTGGACGGTGAAGAGGAAGCTCTGGGCTTTTCTCAAGCGGCGAGCTTGTTGTATGGCAGCGAATTCGACAAACAAGAACCGGCATGGCGTGCCGTTCAAGGCGCAATGAAGACGCATCAAGAGTCGTTTGCTTCGATCCTAAACGCATTGGCTGGGTGGCGACTGACAGAAAACAAAAAGCGCTCGAAAATTAGCGATGTGCATTTCCTTGATCCAAGCCTACACGGCAGCCGCATTGTGCCTGAAACGTTAGACACCATGATGTCTGTCGCTAAAGCTAATCGTGAGGTTGGGCAAAAAGCGGGTCTATTAATGGCAAGAGTTCACGGCTTAGATGAAATGAAGCCTTGGAACCATTTAGCAGCGATGCCACCACTCGGTGACAGCGAATCTAAGGTTTATCCATTTGATGAAGCGATCGAAGTGATTAAAATCGCCTTCGCTGAAGTAAATCCAGAGATGGCTGATTTCGTCGCATTAATGGTTGAGAACGGTTGGATTGATGCCGCACCAGCTGCCAACAAACGTCTAGGTGCGTACTGCACTAAGTTTGCCGCGACACGCACGCCACTTGTGTTCATGACATGGAGTGGTAGCCGCTCAGACTTAATGACATTAGCGCACGAGCTAGGCCACGGGTTCCACAACTGGGTGATGAAAGACATGCCGTTGTGTCAAACTCGCTACCCAATGACACTAGCAGAAACCGCTTCAATCTTCGCTGAAAACATCGTTCGTGACCACTTGTTACAACAAGCACAAACACGTAATGAGAAACTTGAAATGCTGTGGGAAGAGCTTTCTTCTTCTTTGGCATTAATGGTGAATATTCCCGTTCGCTTCGAATTTGAAAAAGCCTTCTACGAGCAGCGTGAAAAAGGCGAGCTCACGGCTCAGCAGCTGTGTGACCTGATGGAAACCACTTGGAAAGAGTGGTACGGCGAGGCAATGACAGAAGCTGACCCTTACTTCTGGGCGAGCAAGCTGCACTTCAGCATCTCTCAAGTGAGCTTTTATAACTATCCATACCTGTTCGGTTATCTGTTCAGTAAAGGTGTTTACGCTCAGCGCGATGCGAAAGGTGAGCAATTCTACGGCGATTACGTTTCGTTGCTTCGTGATACGGGCAGCATGATGGCGGAAGAAGTCGTTCAAAAGCACTTAGGAATGGACCTGACTCAAGCTGATTTTTGGCAACAAAGCATCGACATGGTCAAAGTTCAAATCGATGAATTTGAAAGATTGCTCGATCAGGAAGATTAATTGATCTCAATCTGTTCATGGCAGGTAAGAGCTGTGTTAGCTTACGTGGCTCTTATCTTGCTGACATGACTTGAGAAAAGCTGAGACAGCCAAAAGTTGCTTTAAATAGAGAAAGTTATTTGGAACAGATGTCGGTTAGTAAAGTCAGCAGGTAATATAAAAATATATGGGTAGTATTTGTGAGTGATAACGGAGTTTCTATTGATAAGTGCGATCCTAGCAACACAATTTCTATGTACAATTTATTAACATACGGCCGTGCAATTAAGGAGTAGCGCATGACGAAGACCCTCTTTCGCCAATCATTTCTTTTTGACAGCCTAGATCTTGAGCAAGAAGTGGTTGCAGGACAGACCGTACTGACTAACGGTGTTCAAATTAAGCTTCATCAACGCGGTGTATTGGAAGTGATTCCCGCGGAGTATAATTCCGAAACCAAGAACATCATCTTTTCAACCGGTGTTCATGGCGACGAAACCTCACCAATGGAGCTGATTGATAAGCTCATTGAGGATATTGAAACTGGCTTCCAAGTGGTGACAGCAAGATGTTTGTTCATCATCGCACACCCTGAAGCGACCAACGCGCATACTCGTTTTCTTGATGTGAATATGAATCGTCTGTTTGATGATAAGCAGCACGAGAGTAATCGAGAAGTGGATATCGCGAAGAATCTAAAGTACTTGGTTACGGAGTTTTACAAAGAAACGGTACCTGCCACTCGCTGGCATTTAGACCTGCACTGTGCAATCCGTTTATCTAAGCATTACTCTTTTGCCGTGAGCCCTAAGGTTCGCTACGAAGTACGTAGCAAGGCCTTGTTCGATTTTATCAACAGTGCTCACGTTGAAGCTGTGTTGTTGTCGAATGCGCCAACCAGCACCTTCAGCTGGTACAGCGCTGAAAACTTTGAAGCGCAAGCACTGACAATGGAGTTAGGGCAGGTAGCAAGAATTGGTGAGAACCAGCTTGATAAGCTTACTGCTTTCGATTTGGCGATGCGCAATCTGATTGCTGAAATAGAACCAGAGCATTTACCAAAGAAAACCATTACTTATCGCGTAAGCCGAACCATAGTTCGTTTGCACGATGACTTTGATTTCATGTTCTCTGATGCCGTTGAGAACTTTACGGCGTTCAAACACGGTGAAGTGTTCGGTCATGATGGTGATAAGCCATTAATGGCGAAGAATGAAAACGAAGCCGTGGTGTTCCCGAATCGAAACGTTGCTATCGGTCAACGAGCTGCCTTAATGGTGTGCGAAGTTGAAACTCGATTCGACCATGGTCAGTTGGTTTACGATTAATACTTAGACGTTGTTTCGTTTGTTCAAAACAGCCTCTCAACTGGTTGAAATATCAAGGTTCACATTACGGTGTGAGCCTTGAGTTTATTTGGGGATACAGGTAAGGTTACGCGAACATTTTCAAAGTAGCTTGATATGGATTTCCAACAACTTCTTCACCAAAAACAGCGCAAATGGACCCGAGCCATTTATTTGATGGCAGCACTGCTTGTCGCGCTGAGTGCGATTTACCTAATGGTTGGCGATCTTTTCATTTCACCTCTGGGCACATTGTCCACGTTAGAACAAAAACTACTGATTGATTTACGCTTACCTCGATTATTAGCAGCGATTGCTATCGGGGCTGGGTTAGCCGTATCTGGCGCAAGCTTACAAGTCTTATTGGGTAACGTATTAGCAGAACCTGGTGTGCTTGGCATTTCTGGTGGCGCAAGCTTGGCGATGGTGATTGTACTGTTCTTCTTGCCGTTTGCTCCGACTCCAGAACTGTTCATGATTGCCGCCGTTTTAGGTTCGCTCTGTTTCACCGTGATTCTGGTGAGCATGGTAAAAACGATGCGACTCACCACGGCTAAATTACTGCTGGTGGGGGTAGCGTTAGGCATTCTTTCTGGCGCGATGGTGACATGGGCGTTCTATTTTAGTGATGACCTCAGTCTACGTTTATTGATGTACTGGCTGATGGGCAGCTTGGGTGGCGTCACTTGGTATCAACACTCGCTCACGTTAGTCATGATTCCCGTGATTATTTGGCTGTGCCTGCAAGGTAGCAAGTTGGATAAGTTGATGATTGGCGAGACTCATGCTGCGCAACTGGGTGTGAACGTGCCTAAACTGCGTTGGCGCTTAATCTTCGCTGTGTCTATTTTAGTCGGTTGCGCGGTGGCATTAGGCGGCGTAATCAGCTTTGTTGGCTTGGTTGTGCCACACTTATTGCGTTTAGCGATTGGTACCGATAACCGATACCTTCTTCCTTTATCTGCCGTTGCTGGCGCTGCATTGTTGGTGTTTGCTGATATTTGCGCGCGTACATTACTTGATTCTGCAGAATTACCTTTGGGTGTGATGACCACCAGTATCGGTGCGCCTATCTTTATTTGGATGTTAATTAAAAACCATGATTCAAATTAAGAGCCTGAGCGTCGGCGCTCGTTTATTACCACTATCATTTGAGCTCAAGCCGGGCCAAGTGACTCACGTTATCGGCCCGAATGGCAGCGGTAAAAGTACCTTACTCGAATCGATATCTGGCATTAATGATGGTTACAAAGGCGATATAAAGATCGACGGGCAGGATTTGTCGGAACTGTCTCTACAAGATTTATCACTGCATCGCGCTTACTTGTGTCAAAGCGCAAGACCTGCTTTCAACTTAGAAGTGTTCCAATACCTTGCTTTGTCACTGCCAAGTTCGTCGCATGGTCTTGATACTGAAATCAACGTAGCTTTGGAAGAGATAAGCCAGATGTTGGACATCACAGACAAACTTCATCGCTCAATTCAGACACTGTCTGGTGGTGAATGGCAACGCGTCCGTTTGGCGGGAATGTGCTTGCAAATTTGGCCGACGCTTAATCCTTACGCAAAGCTATTGATCCTCGATGAACCCGCAGCTCCGCTGGATATTGCTCAAGAAGCCTTATTGTACAAGCTTATTGAACGAGTGGCGGAGAAGGGTATTACCGTGATCATGGCCAACCACGACCTGAATCGCACCTTAAGACACGCGGACCAGGTGTTGCTGCTCGATAAAGGCGTACTTCAAGCATCAGGCACAGCTGATCAAGTGCTTACTCCTGAACAACTAGAATCGGTGTTCAATACCGAAGTCAAAAGTATCTCAGTCGATAATCAAACCTATCTGCTGTTTGGTTAGAGAGGGCGTTTGGCTAGAAAGAGTATTTGCTAAAAAGGTCATCTGGTTCAGCTGATTATTGGGTTAAAGACGAGCTAGTAAAGGGATCAAATATGTTTAGATACATCCAAAGACGAAGAATCAAAAAGGTGATTAAGCTGCTATCTGCAAAGATGGTAAAGAGCTACGGAAGCCGTGACTTCTTCTCGATCGGACAAGTCGAAACGAGTTCTAAAGAGCTGAGCAAGCGCCAACAACAAATTGCATTGGCGTTGTTTGCTGATCCACAAGATCTCGATGCTGAGCTGGCATCCACCATTCAATTGTTGAGAAATGATGTATCTAACGATTTCTTTGGTGGTGAAGGCTACAACGCACGCGACGTTCTAAACCTTTTAGGTGGCAGAGGCTGGAAGGGCGGTCGCATGGACGATGACATGTCACACCGTATGGGCATGAATAGCCGCTATTAATGCTCTTCTCACTATTTAACTTCCTGTATATCCCCAAAGCGGCTTAATCATAAAGTCGCTTTTTTATTCATTTTGAATAATGTTCCCTCAATCAACACAGAATACTGAAATCTCATAATTCGAAGCAACATCATCTATCGACAACGCATTTCTATGAGTTGTGTGACTCTGATTCCTATCAATATAAAACCCGCTGTTATTGATAAGATTGACGTATATATTTTTCGTTGTTCTTTAAACAAAAACTATAAACCCTCGAACTGCAATATTGATTGGTTGTTGACCAGTTGGTCTTGTGTGTAGGGTAAAATAATAGAGAGTGGGAAAGTGACAACAATAAATAATAATATACTAAAAGTAGCAGTAGGTATGGCTATGCTATCGAGTGTGCCGTCAGTGGCAAACGCTCATGGTTGGTCTGAATTTCCAAGCGCACGTCAGAACACGTGTTACGAGCAAGGCGGGATTTGGTCAGGTACACCACCAAACGCTGCATGTGCTCAAGCGAAAGATATTTCTGGCTCGTACCCGTTCGTTCAACGTAACGAGTACGCGAAAAATATTCAAGATTTCAACAACATCAATGCTGTGAAAGCGGCGATTCCTGATGGCACATTGTGTTATGCCAATGATTCGCAAAAGCGCGGTATGGGTGCGCCTCATACTGGTTGGACTCGCACCGAGCTAAGCACAGGCACGTTTGAATATGTATTCAACGCGACTGCGCCACACAACCCTTCATTCTGGGAGTTCTACCTAACGAAGCCAAACGCAGACCTGAGCAAAGGCCTAGCGTGGGGTGACTTAGATCTTATCCAAGAAGTGGGTAATGTCCCTGTTAGCGGTGGTAAATACCGTATCAACGTGACCATACCTTCAGATCGTTCTGGCGATGCAATCCTATATGTACGTTGGCAACGTGACGATGCAGCAGGTGAAGGCTTCTACAACTGTTCAGACATCACTATCGCGGGCGGTACAACCCCTCCGCCAGAGCCGGGTCCTGAGCCTGATCTAGTTCGTGGCGACCTGTTTGTTTCTGACCAGTTTGGCACGCCAGAAATTGGTGACACAGTTAAGTACGACATCATCAACAAGTACGGTGAAGTAGCGCGTAGCTTCGACATCGTTATTGATGCGAGCAACGTGAATGACTGGGCTCGTCTGCTAGCTTCTGAAATCAACGGCTGGCACGAAGAGTTTAAAGACGGTGCGATCTTCATCGGCGACTGGCATGCTGAAATGCAGCACTACATGTACTTCCAAAACGATCCTTCACGTAACTTCTTTAACTCAAAAGATAGCCGTGCTTCTGGTCAGTTAACGCTGATTGATGGTGGCGAAGGTGGTGTAGAGCCACTAAAAGGTGACATCTACGAATTAGTGAAGAGTGACAATGTTGTTAATGCTGGCGATAAAGTTGTGATTGCAACGAGCGAAGCAGCAAACCTAACACAGACTCAAGGTTCTGCAGTTAGCATTCAAAACAACGGCACGGCTTCAATTGTTGTAGATACGACTGCGATTACAGCGAACGAAACTCTGTCGTTCATTGCGAGCTCAATTGAAAGCGAAAGTGTTGAAACCTTCACATTCGAAGTGATTGCTGATGACGGTGGTGTAACACCAGACCCAGATCCAACGCCGGATCCTGATCCGACACCTGACCCAGGCTCTTGGGATTCATCAGCAACTTATCTTGGCGGTGAGGTAGTGACTTACTCGAACCAGTCGTGGAAAGCACAATGGTGGGTTCAGGGTGGTGAAAATCCTAAGGCGACCTACGAAAACGACAAATGGGGCGTTTGGCGTCCAGCTAACTAATCTTAACTAACGTTAGTTAACTAGTTTTAAAGTAATAACCAAGACACCACACTTTTTGGCGAGTGTGGTGTCTTTTTTAGTGTCTGCATTCGTGGCTTTGAATGTCATCAGTCTAGAGAAAAGTGACTCAGAAACGCAGTCTTAATCACTGAGTAAAGCTCTATAAGAAGATGATAGTTATATAGAAAATAAGAACTATATAAGAAGACCAGAAGCGTGAGTTTCTGGTCTTTTACGTTTTGTCATGTGTTGGCGATTTATTCCAGAGTAGGGTTTTCTTTAATCTCATCGTTAAGATACCCCTGACCAAAATCTGGTGTCATGAATTCGAAGAAGGAGGAGTCTAGAAATCTGGTTTCTAGATAACTCGATTCTAGATAATGGACATCTAAGTGATCAGCACTAGCGTAGGTGGGAATCGCGGAAAACTAAACGATACTGATCGCTGCAGCGATATTAATGACTTTGTTACGTTGAGGAGTCATTTTCATAGTAGTGCCCTCAAAAGGTGGGCAAATCCATCTGCCTATGAGAATTGAATCTGAGATGTTTAGAAGTCGTAAGACAAACCAAGTGTGATGATGCTGTCGTTGTCGATCGGGCCCATCGATTGGCCGTTCAAGTAAAGATCACCTTCGTTGGTGTTGAAATAAGTGTATTTCACGTAGGGTGTCCAGTCGTCGATACTCTTAGAGAGAACGACTTCGTGTTCATTGGTACGGTAGTCACCTTGATGAAAATAGACATTGTCACCGTCATGGGTAAACCCGCCATTGGATCCATCACTGTTTTCGTGAGTGTATTGGTAAGCTAAATCCCAACCGGCGAGTGAGTATCCCGCACCGGCGATGAACTTATTGGTATTAATCGTGGTGTCGCTTACATTCTCGAGTACTTGGCCTGACTGGTTATATCCCAATCCACTGAATACATTGAAATTATCGTTCACTTGATAATCGATAATACCTTCGATTAATAACTCTTCACCGTTGTCCCATTTACCGAGTTCACCGTATAGGTTGAACGTGAAGGACTCGCTGATGTGAAAGTTGTGGCCATAACCCGCAGCCAACCAACCCTGGTCATCAAAACCTATATAAACTTGTCCATTTTCTGAGGTGTCGATTAATGCGCCAGCTTCGGTGGTATAGACACCGTTATCAGCAGCATTAGAGGCAACGTTTTGTTCGATGTAAACTTGAGTCGAAGTCGCAAACGCGGCACTGCTGAGTAATGTAAGTGGTAGTGCAATAAGGTTAAGTTTGTTCATGGATTCTCCAGTGTTGTTCTATTGAATTAACTTGCTG
Organism: Vibrio sp. T20; assembly: GCF_007858795.1. Taxonomy (NCBI): domain Bacteria; kingdom Pseudomonadati; phylum Pseudomonadota; class Gammaproteobacteria; order Vibrionales; family Vibrionaceae; genus Vibrio; species Vibrio sp. T20. The sequence continues at coordinate 43,472 of NZ_VFEB01000093.1, read as the reverse complement.
GAGAGTATGTGATGAAACCAAATTTATATTAATAGGGTTAACTTTAGTTAAAACCTCAGTTTCATTTATGTTTTCTTAATGCCGATTTGATTGCTTCGCGGGTTTTGATGTGCTGTTCGTCGTTAGCGTAACGGCGATGATAGAGCATTCGAAACGTTATCGGTCTTAATTTGATGGGGATAGGGTGAACGCGTAAGCCAAGCGCTGGTGCAAGCATTTCTGCAAAAGAGCGAGTAGAAGCGGCGATATAATCCGTCGTGCTTGCCAAAATCAGCATGCTTGAAATTGAACTAGTTTCAATCCTGACTTTTCGCGGCTCGATATCGCTCTCGGATAAAAATTCGACCGTGTTCATGTTGGCACGTTTGATCTTGAGCGCAATATGCTCCTCTTGGAAATACTCTTCTTTACTTAGTGTCTCACCAATTCGAGGGTGGTTGATTCGAGTCAGACACACGGGTTCCTCATCGACGATGGTTTCTTCAATCAATGAGTGTTTCTTACTCGAAAGTACATCAATGACGATATCCACTTTTTGTGCAGTAAGCGCATCAAACAGTTCTTCCTCTTCGAGCGGCGCTTCCGTAAAGCTTACGCCTTCAACCTGGCTAACGAAATGAAGCAAGCTCTCTGTGCAATAGACTTTAAGGTCATTCTTTTGCTGCTCAACCGTTCCAATGATGTTCAATGGGTCTTCTATCTTATTAGCGAGTGATACCGCTGCTCCAGTGGGCGCGATACCTCGTCCTTCTCTCACAAATAAAGCCTTGCCCACGACACCTTCGAGTCTCTTAATAGCCGCACTTACCGCGGGTTGAGAAATATCGAGCTGCTCTGATGCCACGGTGATAGAGCTGTGTTTGTAAACGGCCAAAAATGTCGTCAGTAGATTAAGATCCAAATTCAGTTCCCTCTATTCTTATTGCCACTTATCCAAATCATGGTGGAGTCGTTATTAACTCATAAATGAAATGGAGGTTTTAAGTAAAGTTTACACTATATATCAAGGTTCTGTTTATTAATAAACTTGTTTGCATCGGAGTGAGGAAGGAACTTCATTCATTTACTAAATACTCAGACCGATAGGTGAAACTATGAGAACTTTCGCAAAATTATCAATCATCTCTACAGCAATGATCATCACGACAACCGCTTTTGCTGCTGACCCAATGATGCAATACAACACCAAGCAGACTAACTCTGATATTCAAAAACTCGAGAAATTTGAATATCACGAGGGTGAAACCCTTGAAGAGTATCTGAGCACTCAACCTAAGGGGAACTTGTACTCTTCAGAAGAAGAAGTGCTTTCTGTGTTAATGGGCGGTGTAAACAATGGTGACTATCGCAAAGAAACCAATTCAGGTTGGAAAGAAGGCCTGATGTTTGAGGGCATTGCACCTTATGGCGATCACATGGTGTCGGGCGCAAACTGGTTCCCACGCACTGAAGAAGTTCAACCGGATGAAATGCGTGTCACGTTCATGGGGACATCACCAATGATTCGCCCGGGGCAAGCAAACACCTCGATATACGTCGAATTGGGTAACGGCTCTAACTTTGTCTTTGATTTAGGTGAAGGATCAATTGCGAACTACGTAGCGGCGGGTGTCGCGATGAATGAACTCGACCATATCTTCATTACTCACTTACACGTAGACCATTACGGCTCGTTACCTTACCTGTATCAATTTGGTGGTTGGAATGGTCGCTGGGAAAAGCCGCTTAACATTTATGGTCCGAGTGGTGCGACTCCAGAATATGGCACTCGTCATATGATTGAAGGCATGCAGCAAATGTTGAACTGGCACACCGATGCATTTGATGTGTTCCCATCAGGCAACGACATAGTGGTACATGAGTTTGATTTCCGCGACGACGGAGGCGTTATCTATGACCAAGACAATGTGGAAGTGATTCACTGGCGACGCAGTCACGCAAAAGATGGCGCGTCTGGCTATCGCTTAAATTGGACTCAAGATGACGGTCGAGTACTTTCGTTTGTTTGGACAGGAGACGGTCGCCCAACCGAGTTGGATTTGAAATACGCAAAAGGCGCAGACTTGTTCATTACTGAGCTGCAAACCGAAACGTTTGGTGTGTCTTCGATTATTCAAGGTGTGCCGCCATTCTTAGCACGTTACACCGTTGATACTCACCATACACCAGCGTACGCGGCGGGTTATGTGGCGAATGAAGTACAACCGCGTTTGTTCATGACAACGCACATGACATTCGACCCATATCTTAATGAGGAAACCGTTGCAGAGGTTCGCCACCATTGGCAAGGGCCTTACCACTTCGGTGCGCCAGATGGCATTGTCGTTAACATGACTAAAGATAATGCGTGGGTTCGTGAAGGTATTTTACCTGATTTCCCGAATGCGCGAGCGCCACAATTTGATATGGCCGATGGGTCTGACTTTAGAATCCCGCTGCCGAAAAACAGCCGTGAAGACATACAAGAGCAAGAGATTCGTGATTTAGAGTTGGATCCAAAACTGTACTACCCAGAAGGCTACCACCCAGAGCTGTTAACTGAATGGCCAGTCGACCGTGACATCGTGATCCCAGCTGAACAAGTACCAGAAGCAATGAAGCAAGGTATGAACACCAAGCAAGAATACATGGATAGAGTGCGTGCTCACCACAACCTCGAGCGCAAGTCGGTAAGTCGTCCAACTGAGCCTGGTGAAGGAGCAGGAACCGATAACCCATAGGGTATTTGTAGTGAGGGCTGATGTGCCCTCACATCCTAAAAACTTAGGAAGCAGCTCACTCTCTTACACAATCATAAAAATCATTGCTAGCAACATCTTTGCTTAGAATATCTGGAGTTCATTATGAAAAAATCAATTTTAGCGGTCGTTATCCTTTCTTTAGTGGCAGGGTCTGTTTTCGCTAACGGACAATCAAATGCTCACAACTATCAACCTGGTGCGACGAATAACTCAGAACGATTAGCGGACATTGATCCTAACTACGAACTGACCTTACCTTCAGAAAAAGAAGGCTACACCATGTACGACAACCAATACATGTCAGATGGCGGCACCTACACAACGTACGTCAAACCGAACCCTTCCGATGCAATGCATGTTGCCGATGAAGGCTCACTAAAAATAACGCACGGTGAAGGTGGCGGCATTATGACGGAATACACAATAAAGGATGGCCAACACGCTTTTTCTGTTATGTGTGGATACACCTCGGGTCCTTCATTCTGGGCTGACGGAAAATCAGCGAAGGTATGCGAAGAGGCACAAGCATTAGCGCTTGCATTGGAAGCCAAGGGGGAGTGGGAGATGAAGCAGATGGCTTACACCATCGCGCCAGTAAGAATCGTGGTTGATAAGTGATTCTTGTCTCCAGAACGCTCGTTATATCGAGCCTCGTTATCTAATCATATTGATTATTTGTCGTGAGATGAAGAGGGGCTCAGGCTGAAATATTCCTGATGTTCCCATCCGCTCATCTCACCAGAAGTTAAGCCAAACAACTAATCAAATTGTTCGCTCAAATTTAGAAGGTCTATCCATGAATAACACTATTAAATTATTGGCTATCGCATGTGTTTTACTTACTCCAATGCTTGTCGCGGCTGCCGAACATAATCACAGTCACAATCATTTCAACCCTGCACTAGAGAAACTTGGTGATGATATTATTGGCCTAACCGTGTGTTACAAAAATGGTTATCTCTCTGATGAAAACCAAGAACCTGCTTTCATGAACCTTATCAACCACGCCAATGTGGAAGGAGAGGAGTTAGGGATGTTCTACATGGACAAGTTGGGCCCTAAAGCCGAGCAAATCATGAGTGATGAAGAGGCTCGTCGCTTATGGACTGAAGATTATTGTGCTGATTTAACTGACACCTATTTGGACTCAGATAAGTTGGTTCAAAGAGCAAATGAACATCAAGGTCATTCCCACGGACACGATCATGGGCATCACCATAATCATGACCACCATGGACATGGCGACTTGACACCAGAGGTACTTGAGCAAGATATCGAACGAGGTCGTTTACTCAGTATCAACTAAGCCCAATAAGATTAGCGTACTTACTTTGTTACCTCTTGGCACAAAATGGTAAGACTCGAATCGAGCGAATGACTAGAATTATCTCAAACGAAACAAGTGAATTAGGGCGGATTCTAGTCACTTTATCTTATTCGAATGGATGCTTTGAAAGCTCGAAAGAGGATTATTTTATGTACGAACTAACACTGATTCTAAGCCTAATGATGGGTGGCGCTGACAGCACAGCAGAAATGGAAGTTAACACCCAATTTACGACTCTTGAGCAATGTAATGAAGAAGGCGCAGCGCTAGCTGAGAAGCTAAATGCAACAGACCTTAAAGTCATGCAAGTTCAATGTGAGCGTGATTAACTAGATCAAGATGAACTAGTTCATGATTAACCAGAACAGAATTCGTTAGATCATGATGAACCAAAGCTAACTAACACCATAGATTTGTCGGTGTGGGCACACCCGAGATGCCCATATCGAATTACCTCCAGTTTAACTAACCTTGATTCCTCAAATGTACTTCTTCAGATCATCCACATACATTCCCCACATCAGCCCCAATAAAAACAATTTCATCTAACCTATTGTTAATTATTTACTATTTGATAGTGTGTCTAGGTGCACATTAAGGATGTGTTTCATATTTAGCGAAGAAATATTAGGAGTTGCGATGAGTATTATAGTGAGACGGTCTGAACCGTCAGATGCAAAGGGAATCAAAGAAGTTTACGAATGCACTAATGCTTATACCGGTACGCTGCAACTCCCAAATCCGTCTCTTGAAAGCTGGCAAAAACGAATCTCTAATATCCCCGACAACGTGTACTCGTATGTCGCGATGATTGACGATGAGATTGTTGGCAACTTGGGAATGGAAGTGTGTGTAAACCCGAGAAGGCGTCATGTTGCTTCATTTGGTATGGGTGTTAAAGACGATGCATTAGGCAAAGGTGTCGGTAGCCAACTGCTCGCAACAGCAATCGACTTGTGTGATAACTGGATTAACATCAAACGACTGGAGCTTACGGTATATACCGATAACGAAAGAGCGATCAGCCTGTATAAGAAGTTTGGTTTCGTGATTGAAGGAGAGTCCGCAGGGTTCGCTTTCAGAAATGGCGAATATGTGGCGGCTTACCACATGGCGCGACTGGTATAGCGCTCGGCTTCTAACACACGGCTACAATTAACACAGCCAAAGTTCCCTAATAGATAATAAAACGCCACGTTATTTAAACGTGGCGTTTGCTATTTTAGTCCGTTGGTCGCATTAAACAACCAGTCTTAACCTGGCTTAAGCTGTTAGAGGCTCAAGGTTTGCTGGGCGGTAATGTACTGATTTTAGTACTTTACCTTGGCGAACGGTTTTGCCTTCAGATACGAAATCTTCCGCGCACTTCGCGATGATGTACTCGCCTTTTTGAACCGCCATCAGTTTGATGTTCTGCTCAGCATAGAAAGCTTCAGTTTCTGCGTATTCTGTTTCGTTACGGCACACTTTGCTCATGTTGCTTGAGTGCACTTCATCCCAGCAAGGTAGGAAATCGATTGAGCGGTTTTTAGAAACATTCAACAGTAGGTCGATCAGGTAGCTGATTGCTAGGTTGTCTTCTACCTTAGCTTGACCAAGGTGAACCAAACGTCCCATCAAAACATAAACGCTGTCTACAATAGCGTCCGCTTGTTCGATTTTAGAGTCAGCTTCTGCAAGTTCTGTTAGTTCTTCGATCGCTAGAGAGGTGTGTAGCGTATCGCCTTTTTCGTCCATTGTTTCAGGAGCAGCAACAGGCAGATCAAAAGTGCTGCGGAACTCTTCAATGTCGCGGTAAAGGTGATCGTAGATTTCTTGGCTTAGTTGAGAAAGGTTCATATTCCTATCCATTCTGTTTCGTTAATGGGGCATTTTAACAAAGGCGGGAATAGGGTGCTAACGCAAAGTCGAAGAAGTCGACTTTTATTCATTGGACCAATGAGGTATTTTGCATACAAACCAATTGATTATTATGTTTTATTACCCTTTACTCTTCTAAATATACCAAATATTGATGTTGTCATTAAACTCGGCAGCAGTGGGATCCCGGTTATGAACCAAGCCAGTGAAAGTGAAATTGTGATACGACGCTTGTATCAAATCACCAATGATTATCGAAAGGGCTTCGATAGCCAGATCGTTCAGCTGCTTATCATGGGGCTTGAACGCTTCAATCTAGATATTGGAATCTTATCCAAAGTCGATGGTAATACTTATTTGGTTGAACACTGCGTAACACCTGAAGAGGTTGAGCTCAATAGCGGAGATACCTTCGATTATCGTTCTACCTATTGCGAAATTACTTGTAAATCGATTGGTCCTATCTGCATTGAGCATTGCGGTAAACATGATAAGTATGCGACTCACCCTGCCTACCAATCTTTTGGTTTAGAGTCTTACATTGGCATCCCGATCTTCGTTAATGATGAGCTTTATGGCACCTTAAACTTCTCAAGCCCAGCCCCTTATCACCGTGAGTTTAAAGAGTTCGATATCGACGTTATGAGGTTAATGGCTTCATGGATCGAAGTGGAACTGGTTAGAAGACAGCAAGAACGAAAGCTAAAAGAACTGAATGAGAAATTGGAGTACCAAGCACTGTATGACCCTCTGACATATTTGCCAAATAGACGTTGCTTGTTCAAAACGTTGAACGCAGAAGTGGAGCAGTTAAAAGGATCTTTAGGGAAGGGAACCTTGGCAGTTGTAGACATCGATTTCTTTAAACAGGTTAATGATACTTATGGTCACCAAATGGGTGATGTTGTATTAAAGAAAGTGGCAAGCGTACTGAACAATAATACCCAAGAAGGTGAGTTTGTGGCGCGTTTTGGTGGTGAGGAATTCATTCTTTGGTATCCAAATAAAACACCAAGTTGTGTTGAAGATAAGTTCATGATTCTTTTGCAAGAGATGAAGAAAATCACACTGGATAGAAAGCCTGTCACTATATCAATCGGTGCGTGTCATTTTGAGTTGAGTACAGGGGATACCAAAGGGGAAAGGATGTCGGCGTTAGATAAGCTAATCAAAGTTGCCGATGAATGTCTGTACATTGCGAAACAGAATGGACGAGATCAGTTTATTTCTCGTCCATATCATCAAGAGCGCTCAGGAATATGAGCCAGCATGTTAGAGATTAACTGAACAGGTAAGGGAATAGCTTACGACGTTCTTCCGGCGTTAAAGACTCAACTCTCGCGATGTTGGTATCAGGAATCGCTTCAGGGTTAGGGTAGTGATTCAACACCTTTTCCATGCTAGCTTCACGAATCAAATGGTAAACCGGATACGGAGAACGGTTCGTTAGGTTTTCATCGTCTTCTGGATCCGCGCCACCAAAGCAATAGTCTGGGTGGAAGGTCGCCACTTGGTAAACACCTGCCCAATCTTCTTGCTTGATCAATGCTTCAATCCAATCAATGAACATGTTGTAGTCGAAGAAATCTTGCAGCATGTTTGGCACGACAACCAGCGTTGTTTCTAACTCAGCGACTGGCGTGTTATCTAACTCTACGAAATGCGTCATGATGTTTTCCAACAACGCTTCTTCCGTATTCGCTTCACTCACAAAGATCTTAATCTGTTTATTACGTTGTGGCTTGGCTGCGAATGGACACAGGTTTAGACCAATAACGACATCATCTAACCACTGTTTTACTTGGTCGTGGATGGTTTGAAGATCTGTGCTTTGAGTGTTCGACATAACATGTTCCGAAATGAAATTTTGCGTAGGATATCAGAACGGACGTTAATCAAAAGCAATAATTGAGTTACAAACTCAGCCGTAGTTATGCTTGTGCGAGTTTGGACGCCGATACTTGTAGCTGTTTCAACTGGTAGACCCAAGCAAATATCGCGACATAGAAGATCGAGCCGCCTGCAATCACGCCATTCCAACCGAACAGTTGCCAGCAATATAAGAGTAAGAAACCACCTAAACTGCCGCCGATGTAGTAGTGGACTAAGTAAAGTGCCGTTGCTGTCGCTTTGGCGCTCGGCGCTTTTTGACTCACCCAAGAGTAGGCTAGAGTGTGGGCAAAGAACGCGCCGCCACTAATCAATAACAAGCCCGCTAACATGAACGGGACTTTGTCGACGGCAGAAACCAGCATTCCAATTAGGCTAATGCACACGCCCATCAATATTCCGTTCAAGGGATCAAAACGAAGTGTCCATTTGTTGGAGAGCTTAGAGCTTACCGTTCCGGCCAAGTAACATAGGAATATCAGTGAAGCTAAACCAACGGGCACCGAGTGAGGCGCTGATACTAGCCTAAAGCCCATTACTGAATACAGGTTTACGAACAGGGCAAAGTTAGCCCCACCAACTAACATCGCGAGCCACAAGGTACGGTTTCTTAAGTGCATCATTACAGAACGGTTATGGTGAAAGAACAGCCCTTTCTGTGGTTTGAAGTTTTGTTGGTCAGGCAGGCTATACGCAATATAGAGTGCGCCAAGCAAAGAGCCGACAACGAAAAACAAAACTGTCGCATGCCAATCGAAATAATCCGTAATCAAGCCACCCAATACACGCCCGAAGATACCGCCTAGTGAGTTAGCCGCAATATAACCACCAATCGCGACTGCGAATGCTTTGGGTGATAACTCCTCGACCATATAGGCAACCGCCACACCAGCGAATGCCGCAACAGCAATCCCCATGAGTGCTCTAGCAATAACAAGTTGCAGTAGGGTGGTTGTGAACACCATACTCAGCCCAATTAGCGGGATAGCAAATAAGCTGAACAGAATGATGGGTTTTCGACCGAAGGTTTCAGAAGCGATTGCCCAAGGCACCAAGCTGATGGAAAGCCCAAGTGTTGTCGCAGCAAACAGCCAGTTGATTTGAGTTTCAGATACTTGGAAATGCTCCGCCATGTGCGGCAAGATTGGCTGAAAGAGGTAAAGGTTACAGAAAATGATAAACGAGCCAATCGCTAATGATTGGGTGATGCGTTTGTATTGAGGACTGCCTTTATCAAACATTTACGTTGTGCCTGCACGAGTTAGTAAGCTATTTGTGAACAAGTTATCAGTACAAGTGTGATTAAAGAAATATATTAAAAATATAACCTCTATATATTAAATATATCGTCATGCTTGAATCAAAACCACTTCGACATTTTCTGGCTGTTGCGCAGTTTGGTAATTTCACTCAGGCCGCCAAAGCGCTGCATATCGCTCAACCCGCATTGAGTATCTCCATAAAAAAACTCGAACAAATGCTTGAGTTGATTCTGTTTCGTCGTGGAGATAAATCCGTCACCTTAACGGAAGAGGGAAAGGTACTGTTTGAGCATGCAAAGCGAATCGCCCAGCAGTTTGATGATGCGCAGCTTGCGATGAATGAGTTAAAGGGGTTGGAGAAAGGCGAGGTGCGGTTAGGCGCTCCAAGCATGATGGGGAGTTATTTTTTCCCGCAAGTTGTGATGGCATTTAAAAGCCAATACCCAAACCTAAAGTTGACCTTGATTGATGCCGGCACCGCATCGATTCGAGAAATGTTGTTAAACGGCGAACTCGATATCGGCGTAATCAACCATGAGAATGTCCCTGATGATCTTGAAACTGACCACCTGTTAAGCTCAGAAATGCTAGCGGTCGTTGGCAAAGATCACCCACTGGCAACGCAACCATCCATCACCTTTGAAGAGTTTTTTGCTCAAGAGCTGATCATGTTCAAATCAGGCTACTTCCACCGTGATTTTATCAATGCTACTTGCAAGAAGTACAACCTCGATATGACCATCGCGTTCGAAACCAATTTATTGCCGATGATTCTTTCTATCGTGAAGCGAGAGTTTGCCATCACCGCTTTGCTCAGTTTGGTTACAGAATACGAGGAAGACGTAGTAGGCGTGCCATTTAAAGACCCTGTGAAGCTGAACCTATCTTTGGCGTGGAGAAAAGAAGGGTATCTGTCAAAAGCAGACCGAACCTTTATCGATTTCGTTAAGCGGTATGTGTGATTTAGAATGTCATAGACAAAACAAAGCCCGAACATCCTAGGTTGGACATTCGGGCTTTGTTTGTAGAAATATAAGTCTCTTAAATCACGTTAAGTGTTCTTTGAGTTATACATCTTATCGAAGTTCTTCTGATTCCAGCCGACCATCACTTGATCGCCGATCTTAAGCACGGGGATAGAACGAGCACCCATCGCTTGTAATTCTTTACGACCACGCTGCATCTTTGCATTCGTCAGGCGGTAAACAATTTTCTTAGAGTCTAAATACCTTTGGGCATCTTTACAGTGCGGGCACTTGTCTGCGACGTACAATACAACACGTTTCATTTTTACAATCTCTTCTTGAGTCTAGCTCTTGGTGAATCTCACTAAAGTGTAACGAATCCTAGGTGATTAGCAAAGTGTGATCAGTTACACTATGCGGCTCAATTTTCAAGACCACAACGTATTGTCGTGGTGTAACTTGTACGGTCTTTCAGCATGCATCCTTCTTTACGCTATATTCAAGGCTATCCAAAGCACATACTTGATCCTGTGACGCAACTTGTTGAGTCGGGAAAATTAGTGCCGTGGTTTGAAGCTCGCTACCCAAAGAATCATGAAATAAAAAGCGAGAAAGCCCTGTTTGACTATGCGATTGAGATAAAAAATCGCTACATGAAAAAAACACCACCGATCAGCAAAGTGATTTACGACGGTAAGATACACCTAATCAACAATGCGTTGGGTCTGCATTCTTACGTTGCCAAGAATCATGGTGGAAAGATCAAATCAAAGAATGAGATTCGTATCGCCAGTGTTTTTAAAAATGCACCAGAACCTTTGCTGAGAATGCTGGTGGTACACGAACTGGCGCATATCAAAGAGAAAGAGCACGACAAAGCCTTTTACCAACTATGCTGTCACATGGAGCCGGAATATCATCAACTTGAGTTGGATGCCCGTTTATTCATGATGTATTTAGATTTAAAGAAGTAGCCCAATGAGCCAATCACAAAATAGAACGACGCTAAGCCTGTCGAAAAACAGCACTTCATCAGTAAAAACAAAAGACAATAAAAATAAAGAAGGTAGCGACAAGCGTATTTCTACAAAGAACACATCTGATAAAAGCCGCAAGAATAGTGCACCGAAAGGTGCGGGCAATAACAAAGCAAAGCGACCTTTTGCAAAAGATAGCAAAGGCAAACCGGGTTCAAATAAAGGATCATCGAACAAGGGTTCTTTCAATCAAACGGCTTTTAACAAGAACGCAGCCCAGAAAAGACGTTCGGCTGAAAAACCTCAAGGTGGGTTACACCCAAGAAACCAGCACACTGGCCGTTATGACTTTGAGTTGTTGGTTGCAGCCTTGCCCGAGCTAAAAGAGCATCTGATCAAGAACCCAGTGGGTGAAGACACCATTAATTTCTCTGATCCATTAGCCGTTAAGCTACTCAACAAAGCTTTGTTGGCGCATCACTATGGCGTTAAACATTGGGATATTCCTGCAGGTTACTTGTGTCCGCCAATTCCTGGTCGTGCAGACTACATTCACAGAGTAGCTGACATCCTTAATAGCGATGGCCAAGGCGAACCTTATAACCACGCGTCTGTGAAAGCGCTAGATATTGGTGTTGGTGCAAACTGTATTTACCCAATCATTGGTGCGACAGAGTATAAGTGGCGCTGCACGGGGACTGATGTCGACTCAGTCTCTATCAAAACAGCGAACTTCATTGCGGAAAGTAACCCTAATCTAAAAGGTAAGATCCGAGCTCGCCTACAAGCGGACTCTGAATCTATCTTTAAGGGCGTGATTAAAGATAATGAACGTTACGATGTCACTATTTGTAACCCTCCATTCCACAGCTCTCTTGAAGAAGCGAAAAAGGGGTCACAACGTAAACTGGATAATCTAGCGGCAAACCGTGCTAAGAAAGCAGGTCAGTCATTCAAGCCAGAAACGAACAAGAAGCCAGTTAAGTTAGATAAATCAACTAAGCAAGATAAACCAACCTTAAACTTTGGTGGTCAAAAAGCCGAGCTTTGGTGCCCGGGTGGCGAAGCCGCTTTCATTATGAAGATGGCAAGAGAGAGTCAACTTTTTGCTACTCAAGTCTTGTGGTTTACGACATTGATTTCTAAGAAAGATAACGTTGATATGGTTCGTTCAGAGCTTGGTAAGCTACGAGCTAAACAAGTAAAAGTCGTGGAGATGTCGCAAGGCCAGAAGGTAAGTCGCTTTATCGCATGGACCTTTATGGACGACGAGCAAAGACAAGAGTGGATTGCGCTCAAATAGCCGCTACACTTAGTTAAGATATTAAGCTGAAATTACGAACGGGCTTGTTGTTAATGCAACAAGCCCGTTTTTTGTGTTTTGCATATACGCTAAGCAGAAAGTAACTCATCTAACTTACTCTGATATTTCTGTTCTAGAGCTCTGTTACCTGCTTTGTTTTCGAGATCGACCAAGATTTGAAGCGATGGAATTTGATAGCCATAACGCTGGTGGAATTTGAATAAACGAAGTCTAGCGTCATTGTAATCGGCGTCACTCACTTCAATTTTTGATAACTGTAGTATCGATTTTACGCGATTTGGATCGTGGTCAATCGCTCTGCTGAAGTAGTACTTCGCTTGGTCTGTATTGCCGGCCTTAAAAGCACAAAACGCGGCGTTTTCATAACTTGCAGACACCAAGTAATAGTAAGGTTGGTCGATAGCGCGATTAAAGTACTTATCGGCTTGTTCGTATTCGCCTTGTTTACACAAGAATGTACCATAGTTGTTCAATACATTGCCGTTTCTTGAATCGAGACTGAGCGCTTTGCGGTAAGTGGTTCTCGCTTCGTCTACTTCGCCCACTTGTTCGTAGTAATGCGCCATTGAAAGCCGAGCACGGTAGTAGCTAGGTGCGTGTTTAATTGCGAGCTCAAGATTTTCACGCGCTCTTACCATATTGCCTTGTCCCATATAGCCTAAACCTAACTCAATTCGAGATTCAGACATCGCAATAGGGTCACTTTCAATTTTTGGTGGCCCCTCAGTAACAGAGACGCAACCAGCTAACGAAACAGAGGCGAGTAGTACTACACTTGATAGCGAAATGGGGGATAATAACGAAACGGGGTTTGAGAATAACAGCTTGGCAGGCATGTGAAGCTCCTTATGAACACCAACCCATCATATGAAATCAAACCCATTGAAGTGTTAAATCTATTATGGAATGCGACTCAACCACCATAAAAAAACGCGTCCAATTCGTCGTTTTATCAACAACCTACTGAACACGGCTTTATGTGTTTTTGAATCGGAATAAAGAACTTAATCGTCTTTAGTGAAATTTTCTTCGCTGAAATGATCCAAATCATAAGGCGTTTGTTGGTAAACGCAGTAGTTTAGCCAGTTAGAGAACAACAAGTGCCCATGACTACGCCAGCTTGCAACAGGCTTGTTGTCTGGATTGTTGTTCGGGTAGTAGTTGATCGGTATAACAGGCTCCATGCCTTCACCTAAATCACGAATGTATTCATTGTGAAGTGTATGGGAGTCGTATTCAGGGTGACCTGTTACAAACACGTTTCGCTTATCTTTGGTCGCCGCTAGATATACACCCGCAACATCAGAAGTCGCAAGAACATCAAGGTCGGTATGCTCAGCTAAGTACTCCTGAGAGAAGTCAGCATAGCGAGAGTGCGGTGCCAAGAATGTATCGTCGAAGCCACGTAAAATAGGGTGGTATGGGTTATGTATCTCGTGGTTATAAACACCAGATAGCTTCTCTTTACGCGTGCGTTTAGGCAAATCATACAATAACTTCAAACCAGCCTGAGCCGCCCAACATACGTATAGAGTTGAAGTCACGTGTTTGTTTGCCCATTCCATGATGGTTTTTAAATGATCCCAGTAGATAACATCTTCAAATTGAACCAAGCCAAGCGGCGCACCAGTGATGATCAATCCATCAAAGTTTCTTCCTTTGACCATTTCAAATTGGCGGTAGAAGTTATCAAGGTGTTCAGTCGGTGTGTTTTTACTTGGCCGGTCATCAATGCGCAGCAGCTCTACGTCCACTTGCAATGGGCTGTTTGATAGTAGGCGTAAAAATTGAGTTTCAGTTTCAATCTTTTTCGGCATTAGGTTGAGGATCAAGACTCGAAGTGGACGAATTTCCTGTGTCGATGCTCTTGATAACGGCATAACGAAGATGTTTTCTTCACGAAGAACATCAGATGCTGGCAATTGGTCTGGAATGCGAATAGGCACAGCTTTCTCCCTAAGCTAGATATGTAGACGTCTATACATCTAAATCTATAGTAGTTTGATACGCTTGTCGATATGCAAAATGGATAGATGTAAATTATTTGTGTTTTCTATCAGAAGCAATCCACGGGCTTCGAGGGAAGTCTCGTAGTAATCAGTGATTACCTGACTCTAGTGTAAGGACTTGGTTTTCGGACGCAGAGTAAAGGCAGTTATCAGAGAAACTCTTTATTATTTACGATAAACTCATGGTTTCGAATTAGCCTGTAAAGTGACAAATGAAGTTAATACTCATTCGAGGGTTGCCCGGTTCTGGCAAATCAACAAAAGCAAAAACCTACGATGCATTGCATGTTGAAGCCGATATGTATTATGTGAATGAGCAAGGTGAGTACCATTTTGACCCTAGGCAGCTGCAACAAGCACATGAGTGGTGTCAGAACACGGCTGAAAATGGTCTAAAGCAAGGCCTTGATGTCGTGGTCTCAAATACCTTCATCAAACAATGGGAAATGAAGGCTTATCGTCAACTTGCACTTAAATACAACGCTGACTTGGTGATTGAAGTTTGCCGAGAGAACTATGGCACTATTCACAATATTGAACCTTCAGTGATCAAGCGAATGGCGAAAGATTGGCAAGAATAGCCCTGTCTGTACTTTCTGCTAACAAGCATTTAGCTAGCATTTGTTTCATTAGAACTTGGCTAACGAGTCGACGTCAACAAATGATGAATATTAAGTAATACATAATTATTAGGTAATACACATGGCAAAGCGCTCTGTTGTGGTCGACATGACCTCTTATGGTATCTACTCTACATGGGATTCAAAATCTAAAGACCTCCCAAAAATCCAAGAGTTCACCACCATCGTTGATGCTGAAATCGACGTGGAGTTTGGCTATATCTTGAATATAAAAAAAGCCAAAGGCGAGAAGATTCGTTACTGCATTTATCACCCGAACATCACCACTGATAAAGGTGAGGTACTTGAACCGTTCGATGGCGAAGAGTATGTCGGCAACAACGACTGGGATTTTTACTTAGGTGACACTATTTGGGCGCCTGTCTCGAACAAGCTAGGCAAATGGCGTATGACGGTCGAGCTAAAAGGCAACATCATCGCAGATAAGACATTCGATTTAGTAGCGAAAGACGAAGGCCAGTTCTGGAAGCGTAGAGGTTTCTAGGTTCGAACTTTCAACTAAGTACAGACACAAAAAAGCCGAGTCATATGTGGACTCGGCTTTTCGTTATGAGCTAAATGGTAGTCTCCATCTAGCTCACAAGTAAGATTATTGTGTTACGTAAGCCACAACAAACTCAGTGATAGCAACCATGTCTTTCACTGCGATGTACTCTTCAGTGGTGTGTACTTTCGCCATACCAGTCGATAGGTTAACGGTTGTTAGACCTTTCGCATTGAAGTTGTTTGCATCACTACCGCCACCGGTGCGTTTGGTGTTTGCCGTTACGCCAAGCTTTTCGAACGCTGATTTGATCGAAAGAATATGCGGGTGATCGTCTGCAATAACGAATGCATCGTAAGCACGAGTTGATTCGATTTCTACTTCAGCGCCGAACTGCTTTGCGCTCTCTTCGAATGTCGAGATCATGTGTTCGACTTGCGCTGTTAGCTTTTCGCCGTTTAGGGAACGAGCTTCCGCAACCACTTTAAGCTCTGGCATTACGATGTTAGTCGCTTGACCGCCTTCAATAATACCAACGTTTGCTGTTGTTTCTTCATCAATACGAAGCAGGTTCATCTTAGTGATAGCGTCTGCTGCCACTTGAATCGCGCTGATGCCTTCTTCTGGTGCTAGACCAGCATGAGCAGGGCGACCTTTAATCTTAGCAACGATTTTCTGTTGGCCAGGTGCTGCATTTACGATAGTGCCGATCGGACCGCCCGTATCTAGTACAATAGCGTGCTCAGATTGAATGTAAGACATATCGAAGTTCAAAGAACCAAATAGACCACCTTCTTCGAATACTGTGAATGCAATTTCAATGGTTTTGTGTGCTTGGCCTTCAGCTTTGATTACGCGAATTGCTTCCATGATAGCCGCAATACCAGACTTATCATCACCACCTAGAATTGTGTTGCCTTTTGAACGAATGATGCCGTCTTCGATGATTGGCTCAATGCCGATGCCTGGCGTTACAGTGTCCATGTGGCAGCTGAACACTGTGCTGCCTGGAAGAGTGCCATCAAGACGAGCGTAAATGTTGAAACCATTAGACACTTCTTCAGGAACCGCCAGTTTGTGAACTTCAAAACCTAGTTCACCGAGTTGCTCAGCTAAAGCTTCAGCAATCGCTTTTTCGTTACGAGATTCACTATCAATTTTCACTAGATCGCAGAAATGTTCTACAAGACGTTGTTCATTAATTTGGGTCATTGTTAATTCTCATTATGCTTCCGCTTGTTCTAAAGAAGCCGCGGAGGTAGGAACAGGAAAATTACTATAACGCCAATGTGATAGATGATTGTCTGAGTTAAATCAAGAAAGTTACCTGATTATTCTATTTAATGAGAAAAACACTACTCAGATCTACCAGTGCACAGGATTTTAATCTGTATATCTGTCGGGTATAATGTTTAGCCGCTTTGTAAAACGTCGATGAAATTGGAATACAATCAATAATGGCACAGATAAATGAATAGAAACAATGTGTTAGGTTCATTCCTTCTCGTCATTCTGATGAGTGTTGTGCTTGGGCTGTATTTGCTCTATCCAACTTATGACGACGATTTAAAGCATATTCGCCCTGCAAACCCGAGTGTTTATAGTCCAGAGAAAGAGTTATTACTCTCTCAATATGGATCTGCATTGATTGATATTCTCGATATATCCCGTGGTGATCCTAATCTAGCTTCCAAACAACTCGAAGCTCTGCAAGTCAAGTTCCCAAACCAAGATAAAGCCATCTATCGTGCTTACGAATTGATGATTTTGTCGAACCTCGCCCAACACAAACTGGATACCGAAGCGGTTTCCGAATACGTCAGACAGATTAAAGCACTCGCACAACACGAACATATGGGTTGGCTAAAGGCCCAATCTCTAGTTGAGTTGGCGATCGAATACATCAGTAAGGGTGATTTAGCGGAGTCTGAAATCCAAATCAGAGCAGCGATAGATATCGCAGAATCGCTCCACTATGAAGAGTTGTTGATTAAGGCCTATAACACGGCTGGTGTCATCAACAATATCCGCAATGACTTTCCTGAAGCTCAATACTTTTTCCATAAAGGCTTAGATCTGGGCAAGAAGTACCCTCATCACATCTACAACAGCAAGTTAGTGTCTAACATGGCACTGCTTTATATCTATTTGGAAGATTGGCCTAAAGCACTTGAGCTGATTCAAAAAGCCAAAAGACTCTATTATAAGAGCGGATTACTTGAAGCGTCTACCATAGGTGTGTTGCATGTGAATGAGTCTTTTGCCTATCTGCGCAGTGGTGAGTTAGTGAAAGGCCGAGAGGCGTATCAAAGTGCTGCCAAACTCAATGGCGATAACGTGAGTGAGCGATACAAAATCATCTTGTTAAAAGCAGAGAGTGATGTGTTGTTGGCGGAAAAGAACTTTGAGTCAGCACGGCAAGTCGCAAACCTGTGCCTTAGATATCCGAGAGTGGACAGATACACACTTCAACTGGGTCAGTGTTATTTAAACAGAGCCTTAGCTAATATTGGTCTGAATCGAGACAATTTTGTCTTTGCAGATCTTAAGCGGTCGTATGCAATGTTCGACATTGTTGGCTCTCGAAGTTGGAAGGTTCTCGGTTTAAGAACACTTGCAGAATACTATGACTCGAGAGGCGACAGCGAGAACGCACTTCGCTACTTCAAACTCTACTACAAGGGTAACAAGGCACTGTTGTTTGACAAGCGTCAGAGCGATATTTTCTTGCTCGAACAAGATTTTGCTACGGCATCATTAGCTAAAGAGAATGAACTGCTAAATGCAGAGAAAGAGTTGGGTGAGCTGACCTTAGATAAGCAGCAGTTACGAAATCGAATTGTTGTCGCGTTGGGTATCATGGTGATGTTCAGCGCCGCGTTACTTTTGATAAGGTTGCGCTCCATCCAGAAGACCAACAAAGAGTTACTCAAGCAATCAACAAGATGCGAACTGACAGGCTTATACAATAGGCGTTACTTGGAACAACTGTTAACTCAGCCAATACCACACCATTTGTCGCCATTCGGGTATACGCTCGCTATTCTTGATTTGGACCGCTTCAAACAAGTTAATGACACTTATGGGCATGATATCGGCGACCAAGTGCTGGTGGAAGTCGCTAAGCGTTTGGAGAAAATATTATCAACAAATGATGTTGTGGCAAGATGGGGTGGGGAAGAGTTTGTTTTGTTGCTTGCTGGGAATCAAGAACCTGATAAAGAACTTGAGCTGATAAGGCAAGCGATCGCTGACCAACCGATTGAAACGCATTCTGGCTTACTAGAATTAACTACATCGATTGGTGCGACGACTCATCTAACGGAACAACAGTTAAATAGTCGTACCTATAAGAAACACTTAAAATCGGCAGACGACGCTTTGTATCAAGCTAAGCAGTCAGGGCGTAATAAAGTCGTTATCGTTTGAGAACCCAAACTTGGTTAATCCCCTGTAATCAGGAAACCTGAACTTCCATAACTAAGCGATAAGAGTGCTTATCTGAAATAATACAGCTATCTACTCTTATTCGCTTAATTCAGACTTTGATTTGGTGAATTATTTAGCGACACCTTGAAGCATTTCAACCAGTTCGCCTTCTGTAGAAGGTTCTCTTGCTAGTTCAATCACAGCGGAAGCGCCACCTTTTAACATGTAAGCTCGAGTTCCGCAGTGGTCATAGTGGAACCATTTGCCATCAACACATACGTCGGTATAACATCTTGGGTCTTGTTTAAGTTCCATATCAACTTCCTTATTAACATTTGCCTAACGTTTTTTAGACTAGTTGATCACAAATTCAAGTAAATTGATCTAAATCAATCTAGAGTGTAATTGATGATTTGATCATCAAAATAGGAGAGATGTGTCTAGCGCGGGAGCGAGCTCTCGGTGATTACAGCGCTCAAAGGTCGTGATTTTGGTTGGTAACTCTCGCTCTTTTGCTTGCCAGGTGGTGTATTTCTACATACGCTAGCCACTCTCTTAATCCCTATACAGACTTAATTGTGTTGGAAAATGACTAATATCTTTATCGTTGTGATTGTTCTGGTAGTGTTCTTTTACTTTATTCAAAAGTATGTAGTGAAACACGATGACACCAAAGACCATGCTTACCAGAAGAAAGGGGCGTTGATGTCGGCGCAACAGGCGACATTCTATAATGCGCTAAAATCTGCTGTGGGTAACCATGGGGAAGTGTTTGCTAAAGTCAGCATGTCGAACGTGCTTGTTCCAGCTAAGACGAATAACAAGAAGAATTGGTTTATCGCCAACAACAAGATCTCACGTAGTTACTTTGATTTTGTCGTCTGCGACCCACGAACGTTAGAACCCCGTGTGATCATCGAACTCGATAACGGTAAAGAGCTCAATAAAGGGAAAGTCGACCGCGAAAAGCTACTGATTCACGTTTGTAAATCAGCAGGCTTGCCACTGATTGGTGCATCTATTAAACACAGCTATCAAGTGAGCCGTTTGAAGAGGTTACTGGCAGCGCACATTGATTTGATCGAGCCATCCAAAGAAGTTCGATTCTGTAAAAAGTGTGGCAGCCCGATGATTATTAAACTGGCAAGCCAAGGCGATTACAAAGGCCGACGATTCTTCACTTGTAGCCGCCAGCCTAACTGTACGTATACCGAGAATTACAACGTCGTGTTCGATGTAGATGAGGAATAACGTAAAGTAACACTCAATACTTAGTGTGATGTAACTCAACTTTATTTGCGTTTCACGTCTAAAAATTCAACGTATTGGTGCGAATAAGAGCAAACGGTTGATTCAAGTGTAATTTCTACTTGCGCCGCAATAAATCAGTCGTTAATATCTTCCTCGTTCTAAAGGAATGCGTCCGTAGCTCAGTTGGTTAGAGTACCGCCTTGACATGGCGGGGGTCGGTGATTCGAGTTCACTCGGACGCACCATTCCTTCTTTAGTTTTTATTGTATAACTATTGAATTTGTCACAATGGTAGCAGTAAGAAATTAGAACATCGCCCGCTTAGCTCAGTTGGTTAGAGTACTTGCATGACATGCAAGGTGTCACTGGTTCGAGTCCAGTAGCGGGCACCAAATTCAAAAAGAAAGCCCACCTAGCGTGGGCTTTTTTGTGTCTATAATTCCTTGTTTTATCAGACTCTTAACCATTTCTTGGTCCCAAGAGATCCCGTGATGTGTTGTAAAATCCACCGTTTAAAGTAATCTCTGAAGTAGTCTTTTAAGATCTAAGCAATTTCGAGGTTACTTCAGGGGGTTACGATGGCGAAAAAGGTACAGCCTTTAACGGCTACTCAAATCAAACAAGCAAAGCCTAAAGAGAAAGAATATAATTTAGGTGACGGTGATGGATTATCATTGAAGATTAAGCCCATAGGAACAAAACTATGGCGTTTTTCATATTATCACCCCATTTCACGAAAGCGCTTGAACCTAGCCTTAGGTAAGTACCCTGATATCTCCCTAGCCAAAGCAAGAACTAAAGCGATTGAGGCAAGAGAGCTTCTTGCAGACGGTATTGATCCAAAAGAGCATCGTGATAATACGCTTAGAACAAAGCAGCTCGAGCTATCAAACACATTGCAAGCAGTATTTGATGACTGGATTGAAGTTAAGAAAACAAGCGTCAAAGAGCAAACGGCTAAGAAATTGAAGCAACGCATTGAGAAGTACCTCTTACCTGACCTAGGTAAGTTTCCCCTTGGTGATATAACAGCCCCTCAAGCGATCAAAACAATTAAACCCATTGCGAACCAAGGTAAATTAGAAACAGTAGGGCGCTTGTGTCGCAACCTCAATGAGATAATGACCTTTGCAGTAAATACCGGTGTGATTGAGCACAACAAGCTTGCAGGCATTGGTAAAGCCTTTGAAACAGCTAAGGTGACCAATCAAGCTTCGTTAACTCCTGATGAACTTCCTGAGCTCCTCAAAACAATCAACTACGCGTCAATTAAACCTATCACTCGCTGCTTGCTAGAATGGCAACTTCATACCATGACAAGACCAACTGAAACGGCCGGGGCACGTTGGGATGAAATTGATAAAGAAAAGATGCTTTGGGTTATTCCTGCTGAAAGAATGAAAAAGGGGAGAGTACATACTGTCCCTTTAACAAAACAAACTCTAGATCTATTAGAAACTATTGATTTCATCACTGGTGATAGTGAATACCTTTTCCCTGCAGACAAAAGTAACAAAAATCACATCAACAAAGAGACAGCAAATAAAGCATTAGTAAGAATGGGCATGAAGGGCAGGCAAACTTCTCACGGTTTACGCGCATTAGCTAGTACCACTCTAAATGAACAGAACTTTGACCCAGACATTATTGAAGCTGCACTTTCTCATGTAGATAGAGATAAGGTAAGAAGCGCATACAACCGTACTGATTACCTTGAGCGTCGTAAAGTTCTCATGGCGTGGTGGAGTGATCATATTGAAGGGGCTGCAACGGGAAGCTTGTCGATGAGTGGTAAAAAGAGCCTTAAGGTTGTGGGTTAGTTGTATGGGAGTGCAAAAGCAACGTATAACTTACATACTTTAACTGTACTAGCTCATACTCGTTCTGACAGCTTTGCTGACAAGTCACGATAAAGTCGTACACACATTCCGTTGGCATCGTGACTCGAAACTGGACAAAATATTCTTACATTCATCACTTAAATTAGAAAAATTCGAATAACTTTTGGTATCGGAAAATTGCTTAGTGAAGTGTCCAGTTCTACTGGAGGGAGCAGAGCACCTTAGCGCCGTTTCTCTTTCTTAAGACTGCGTTAAATCAATCTATCAGCAACTCAATATGCAATTTTGTCACTATTCATTAATGCTGAATAAACAAAGTTCACCTCTAAAGGGGATAGGATAGCCAGCCCCGAGATGAACTTTAATCTACAGCTAATTGACGTTGCTGGTGGGTGTATACTTCAGCCCGATTAGCTGATCACAACGCCAATACTTAGAAGAATCATGACCATGGTACAAAGTACGCCAAGCAATGGACCAATGAATTTTAGCCAAGATGAGTAAGCGACTCGCCCAATGGCTAGACCGCCCATCACCACGCCCGATGTCGGTGTCACAAGGTTTGGTAAACCAGAGGCAGATTGGTAGGCAGTGACAACCAGTTCACGGCCAACACCAGCAAAATCCGCGAGTGGGGCAAGAACTGGCATTGAGAGTACCGCAAGCCCTGAAGAAGAGGGAACGACCAAACACATCACGGCTTCGACCCAGTAGATAGCATTGATGAATGCGATTTCGTTTAACCCACCTAATAAGCCTTCCGCGTAATGCAAAATGGTGTGGGTTATGTTGCCGTTATCCATGACGACCACAAGGCCACGAGCAATAGCGATGATCAGGGCCACTCCCAGAAGATCGCGCGCTCCGTTTACAAAACTGTCGGTAATTTCAACTTCTGACATCCGGCCAACGAAGCCAACAAGAATGCTTGAGCCAAGAAATAGAGCGGAGAGTTCAGCCATCCACCATCCTGCTGCGGATACGCCCCACATCATAACGGCGAAAGTTAAACCGAAGATAGCCAGTACCGCTTTACGTGTGTTGTTTAGTTCTGGTGTTTCTTGCTTTTTACTGTGCAGGAAATATTCTAAGTTTGACTCTTTCTGGTGAGCGACGATTGAAAGCTCAGGGTTATTTTTCACTTTCTCTGCATAGCGCATGACATAGATAACACAAACGATCCAACCAAGAACAAGGATCACGGCACGCAGAGCAAAGCCCTCCATAAAATTGATTTCAGCTGCGTTAGAGGCAATGACAGTTGCAAAAGGGTTAATAGTAGAGCCTAAACAGCCAATACCAGCACCAACCATGATAATAGCAACGCCAACGATACTGTCGTAGCCTGCTGCGATCATTACAGGTATCAGCAGAGCGTAAAAAGGAATAGTTTCTTCCGCCATGCCGTAAACGGTACCACCCAGCGCAAACAACCCCATTAGTATAGGGATCATCCATTTCTCGCGACCTGATAGGCGTTTCATGGTTCCGGCGATGCCAGCATCAATCGCGCCGGTTTGGGTTACTACAGCCAAAAATCCACCGATAACCAATACAAATAGGGCGACGTCCACTGCACGCGCCACGTAGCTACCTGGGTCATAGAAGCCTTGAATTGGTGCCATTAAAATATCGACGATACCTTGAGGGTTTGAATCAACGGTTTGATACGTACCAACCATTGGCACCATACGGCCTAGTGTTTCATTGGTTTCCATCTGGTACTGACCGGCCGGGATAACCCAAGTTAAAATGGCCATTAGTACGGTCAGTATCATCAAAATTGTGTAGGCAGAAGGGAATTTAAATTTTGTCATTACGATGTCCTTTTATTTCTTATGGGGCCGAAGCCCC
Source organism: Vibrio sp. T20 (assembly GCF_007858795.1). Classification (NCBI taxonomy): domain Bacteria; kingdom Pseudomonadati; phylum Pseudomonadota; class Gammaproteobacteria; order Vibrionales; family Vibrionaceae; genus Vibrio; species Vibrio sp. T20. Next base: position 19,617 of record NZ_VFEB01000093.1, on the reverse strand, counting down.
ATTGGTCGGATTTAGCCCAAAAGCTGTTCCTTCACGTTAGCTAACGAATTCCATGATTTGTTGAGCGGACATATCGCCAAGTCCCATTTTTTTTAATGTTCTTCCAGATTCGAAATAATTGGTCTCGTTATACGCATTGTCGATGTGCAGACAAGATGTCACCATAGGTGTGTCAATACCGACCAGTTTACCGAGCTCGTAACAAGGGACGAGAAGGTAAGCGGCATCTTCCGTGATGTATCGGTTGCTGGCTGAGTTGGGTGCGCTGTTCAGTTTGCCGTGGGTTTCTGAAGTGCGGTTAACCTCATAAACACTTTCACATTTCATACCGTAAAGGGCATTCATTGCTTGAAGCTCAGGCAACAGTTGTAATCCTAGCGCTTTGCCTATGGATTGACGTTCTGACTCCATTACTGCTGCCGCTTTTGCTGTTGAAACTGAGCAGCAATCTTTGTAGTAATTGAATTGGCCATCGAAGTTTTCTAGTAAGCCAATATTGAGTGTTGTTAGTAATGGATGTCCGCCAAAGTTGATGTTTTCTAATCCGGCTTCAATGACATTACTAAGCCTTGTTAGAGGTAATGGCATCACAGTTTGTAAGGCTGCAATAGCCTCTTCCGTTCGATTTGCAGGATAAGCGGCGACAGGAAGGTGCTCTTTCATGCCTAAAATAGCGATCTCTGCAGGCCCAACAATTCGAGTTGCCCAGGGAATCGAGATTGCGTCAACAAAAGTGATATCTAAATGGGCAAACCCTTGTTCATTTTTAATTCGATTTAGCGCTAATGAGCCATAATTCCCTGGCATAAGCATGATAATTTGGCCATCACGTAAATGAGGCAGCATTTGAGTAAAGAGTGGCTCTTGCGCAAATGATGGAACCGGTAAGACGAGCAAGTTGGCATATGAGACTGTCTCTGCCAGATCGCGGCTGATTTTGTCACACACCTGAAAGCCACTGTAAGTCAGTTCAACGTCATTAAAGCTTTCAAGTGCACAGATCCCTCCTCGTTGTTCTATGTCTGCCAGAGGATGGTCAAAACCTGGCGAGCCATAGAGGCAGACATCAGCACCTTGTAGGGTAAAGTGATAGGCAGCTGTTAATCCAGCATTACCGGAGCCAATCACAGAGACGCGCGTTTTCATAATTTCTTCCTTATTGATTTTTGTTTTTCTGGTTGAGAGCTTAAGGAAGAAGGCATATTCGTCGCCAATGATTAAGCTGGAGACTAGTATGCAAAAAAGGAATGATGAGCGAATAGTGTTATCTCAAGGCATTGACTTTATTAGTATAAATTGATTTCACCAAAGTAGTCTGGCATCTCTGTAACTGTGAACTTACTCAGAATCATATTCATTGAGGTTTCGCATTGGCCCGATTTTGAGCTGAATATTCATCGCGTCAGCTTGTAACATGAATTGCTCAATGAACTGTTCCGCATTTCGGTGAATGGGCTTTAACGAAGGGTAGAGAATATCAAATTCAAACGGCAGGCCGAATACTAGTGGTTTCATTACGACCTTTGGGTGCTCGCTTTCCATGTAAGCGGTAAATGGATCAGTGATCGCGATCCCGACGCCTTCTCGAACTAAGGTTGCAGCGGTGCTTGCCAGTGAGACTTCGATTTGCTCAATCGTTGATAGGTCATAGCGACGTAACAATGCATCGACTCTTCTCTGAGTAATATCCTTTTCGTGGCGGATGAGCACTTGACCCGCGATATCGTAGATGTCTATGACCGAGCGTTTGGCCAGTGGCGAATCGGAGGGGATAAGACAGACGCATTCGCATTCTACTTTTTGTGCTTTTACACCCGCGAGGTGATCATCAATAAACGCAAAGCCAATGTCTGTTGTTTGACTTTGAACCCGCTGAATCACCTCTTCGGAACGATATGTTTTAAATCCGACTTTGACTTTAGGCGCTTGCTTTAAAAAGACCGCCAAGATTCTGGGCAAAAAGGCGTTTGAGAGAAGAGGCATCGCAGCAATATTCAGTGTCCCGAAATGGCGCGAGCGAATTGAATGCGCAGCGTGATCGAGACTTGATACAGCATCAAAGACTTTGGAGACTTCAATATAGAAGGCTTCTCCCTCATTACTAAGCTCCAAGCGATTTCGTTTACGAGTAAAAAGTTGAAAGCCAATTCTTTGTTCTAAACTGGCTAATAGTCGACTGACAGCGGATTGACTAAGCGATAAGCGCTCTGCCGCGGCAGTGACGGTTTGACATTCAACAATGGCTTTAAAAGCATTGAGTTGGGTTAGCTTCATTACATACAGCTCTGGATACAGGAATCGATGAAATTACCAGAAGCTCTAGTGGAATACCTTGAGCTGCAATGAGTAATCAACAATTTCTTGGCAAGTTTAAAGTGAATAAAGCTCAACTAAAAGTCGTTTTAGACAGTGATCCGCCCCGGCACTTTTTGGACATCGAGTTAAGTGAGTACAATCGCGAAAGAGGTGAACAATGACAACCAAGAAAACTACAATTAAACGTTCCCCTTAATTTAAAGCAGAAGCACTGAAGCTAGCAGAGAAAGTAGGAGTAGTTGCATTCGTTATTTAATTACACCCCCTAAGCGTATTTATCAATTATCAATAACATTGTTCCCGTAATAGTTATCTCTCCATACAAGAAATATTGAATTTCCGCCTCATACGTAGTGACCATTGTCTGGTTTTTACCAATAAAACACTCATTAATATTAGCCACTAAAATCTGATTCTCCACCTAACATTCTCCAGGCTAAAATATGAATATATCTTGTTATGCTTCTGTTGGTAAATTGTTATTTCATTCGTCTTTTTCCGTTCTTTAAATACCTCGGCGTGTCATTTTAACCATTAATTAACTTTATCGATCGTCAAAATTAACGTTACTGTGTCTGTGTCACGGTTTGGTTGTGCATGGTAATTTTTGTATTGAACTATGAGATAGCATGTATTCGTCAATTTTATTGAACCCTACACATAATAAAAAAGGATTGATGGACATGAAAAAGGTATTACTAAAAGCTGCTGCACTAACTCTTGCTCTTGCTGCTGCAGGTGTACACGCTAAAGACTATGAAATTGTAAACGTCGTTAAAGTATCTGGTATTCCTTGGTTTAACCAAATGAACAAAGGTATTGAACAAGCAGCAACTGACTTTGGTGTTAACGCACGCCAACTTGGTCCTTCTACACCAGATCCAGCACAACAAGTAAAAATTATTGAAGACTTGATTGCTAAAGGTGTCGATGCAATTACGGTTGTGCCAAATGATGTAACGGTTCTTGAGCCAGTATTCAAGAAGGCACGTGAGAAGGGCATTATCGTTTTAACTCACGAATCTCCGGACGGGCACGGAGCTGATTGGGATATCGAAACTATTGATAATCAATCCTATGCGAAAGTGACGATGGATGAGCTTGCAAAAAATATGGGTGAGAAAGGTGGATATGCTGTTTACGTAGGTTCACTTACTGTGCCGTTACATAATAACTGGGCAAATTTAGCAATAGATTACCAAAAGCAAACTTACCCAGAAATGTATGAAGTGACCAGCCGCATGCCTGTTGCTGAAAGTATCGATCAATCATACGCAGCGACCAACGACTTGATGAAGGCTCACCCTGATATGGCAGGTATTGTTTCTTATGGTTCTCTAGGTGGCATTGGTGCTGGGGAAGCGATTAAGAAGAAACGAGCTAAAGATAAGATCAGTGTTGTAGGCATCTTAATGCCAAGCCAAGCTGCACCTTACTTGATGCGCGGCGAGATTGATAAAGGATACTTGTGGAACCCTGCCGATGCTGGCTATGCGATGGTTGCTGTTGCAAAACAAATGCTTGATGGCAAAGCAGTAACAGATGGAGTAAACGTTAAAGGTTTGGGTGATGCTGAAATCGATACTGAAAAACGTGTAGTGAAATTTAATAAGATCCTTGAAGTTGATAAAACAAACGCACGTCAACTTGGCTTCTAGGCGTTAACTTTGACAAGTTCGTTAATGTTTTACCGATAACAAGCAATAACTTCGGGGTAGTGCAATTCTACCCCATGATTTATGGAAATTCATATGTCTGTTACTCCTTTCATTACCCTCAAAAAGGTGTCAAAACATTTTGGCTCTGTGAAAGCCTTGGATGGTATTAACCTAACCTTCAACCAAGGCGAAGTACACTGTTTAGCTGGAAAGAATGGCTGTGGTAAAAGCACATTGTTCAAAGTGATTTCGGGTGTCCATGCGCCGGAAAAAGGTGCTGAAATTCTACTTGAAGGTAAAAATTATCCACGCTTAAATCCGCAACAATCAATTGAACATGGCATTCAAGTTATTTATCAAGACTTGTCGCTTTTCCCTAACCTTACCGTCGCAGAAAACATAGCTATTCAAGATCATGTTGAGTGGACAAAGGGATTAGTTCAGCAAAAGCGTATCGAAGAGATTGCGATTAAAGCAATGGCGAAAGTCGGCGTGAAGCTACCATTGGATAAGCGTGTAGAGCAACTTTCGATTGCAGAGTGTCAATTGGTTGCAATTTGTCGAGCGATGGCGTCTGACGCCAAGCTAATGATCATGGATGAGCCAACCGCTTCGTTAACTCGTACTGAGGTTAATCACCTGATCGAAGTTGTTGCAGACCTAAAATCGAAAGGTGTTACCGTTGTATTTGTTAGCCACAAGCTCGACGAAGTGATGGAGATCTCTGATCGCATTACCGTTATCCGTGATGGCCGTACCATTGGTACCTATCAAGCCGATGAAGTGGATAGCGACGAGTTGGCATTTTTAATGACAGGTCAACGTTTTGAATTTTCGCCTTTAGCGCCATATCAACAACAAGGTGATGTGAAGCTAGAAGTAAAAAACCTGACTAAACAAGGTCAATATCACGATGTGTCATTGTCGGTTCGTGCAGGTGAAATCGTCTCCATTACTGGATTACTTGGAGCGGGTCGTACCGAGCTTTGCATGGCATTATTTGGGATGAATAAGCCTGACAGCGGCGAAATCCTAATTAATGGCCAACTGACGTCGTTTAGCTCCAATCGTGATGCGATCGCGCAAGGGATTGGTTATGTATCAGAAGACCGCATGTCAACTGGATTAGTCATGGACCAGTCGATTCAAGACAACATTACTGCTTCGGTACTAAAGCGTCTACAAAAGCCATCGGGTGTACTGGACCATCTTAAAGCCAACAAGCTAGTGTCAAAGCTTATCTCATCACTATCAATCAAAGTCGCAGATCCAAAATTGCCTGTTACTAGCCTTTCTGGTGGTAACGCGCAGCGCATATCGATTGCCAAGTGGATCGCGGCAGAGCCCGAAGTTCTGATTCTTGACTCACCGACCGTCGGTGTTGATGTCGCTAACAAAGAAGCCATCTACAACATTGCCAAAGACCTTGCAGCAAGTGGTATGGCGATCATTATGGTGAGTGATGAAATCCCTGAAGTGTTTTACAACAGTCACCGAGTGATTGTGATGAAAGAAGGACGTTTTACCCATGACTTCCAACCGACTAATTGCTCAGAGCAACAAATCATGGAGGCCGTCAATGCATAATCAATTTAAGCGCCAATTGGCTTCGTTTAGCAAGCGTCACGAATTCTATCTCTCCGTTATGATCGTACTGATTGTGGCGGTACTGACAGCGACATCAGAAGATTTTCTTACGTTAGGTAATATCTTCGATATGTCAGTAAGCTCGGCGTTACTTGGCATCATGGCTTGTGGTCTATTTGTAGTACTTATTGCTGGTGGGATTGATATTTCATTTCCCGCCACGGCAGCAATTGCCCAATATGTTGCGGCCACATACATTCTAAGTATTGGTGGTAACTTTATGATTGCCTTTGGTATTGCCGCATTGGTTGGTGTGCTACTGGGTATGATTAACGCAACATTGGTTTATAAGCTTAAAGTACCGGCGATCATCATAACCATTTCCACGTTGAACCTGTTCTTCGGCCTACTGATTTATTTTAGCAATGGCGAGTGGCTATATGGTTTCCCTGATTGGTTTATGGATGGTGTTGAGTTATTTAGCTTCACTGGAAGCGATGGTTATGACTATGGCTTGTCACTGCCAATTCTGACTTTGATTGCCATGATTTCGCTAACATCTTTCTTAATGTCTAAAACGCGTTTAGGCCGTCAAATATACGCTGTGGGTGGTAATGCTGATGCCGCGAGCCGTATCGGTATAAACCTTTTTGGCATCAATTTGTTTGTATATGGGTACATGGGGGCGCTAGCGGGTATTGCGTCAGTAGTTCAAACACAAATTACTCAATCGGTGGCACCAAACTCTTTAATGGGTTTTGAGCTTACTGTGCTTGCGGCAGTAGTACTTGGTGGAACGAGTATGACGGGAGGCAAAGGAACCTTATTCGGTGTGATTTTAGGTGTGATTTTGTTAGCGGTAGTGAAAAACGGTTTAACACTATTGAGCGTGCCTTCTTACTGGCACACCGTTGTTACGGGTTTGATTATTGTTTGCAGTATCAGCATGACCGCGATTAATGAGAAAAAACAAGCAGCGCAGGGGGCATAATGGAACAGGTTCTAAATAGTTTAAAGCTGCCAACGGATAAGAACATTCGTTACTTGTTGGTTATTTTAGTTGGTATTTTGGCTGTGATGGGCTTTACCAGCGGTCAAGCATTTTTCTCAATTGGCAACTTACAATCGATGTCATCGCAAATGCCGCTATTGGGTTTGCTGGCACTGGCAATGGCCGTATGTATGTTGACTGGTGGTATTAACCTATCGATCATCGCTACTACAAATGCATGTGGCTTAGTTATGGCGAGCATCATAACCCAAGCACCAGATAGCTCTGCGATGTTGGTATTAGCACTGGCGGGCGGTCTGATTACAGCAGTAGTAATTGGCCTTCTTAACGGAGCATTAATCGCTTACGTTGGAGTCTCTCCAATTCTTGCTACTTTGGGCATGATGACGTTGATCAATGGCCTTAATGTCCTTATCTCAGGTGGCAGCGTAATCTCAGGATTCCCTGAAGCATTATTGGTTCTAGGTAATGGCTCGTTAATGGGCATCCCTATGCCACTTATCTTGTTTGTCGGTTTTGCGATGGGTTTGTGGGGTTTACTTGAGCATACCAGTCTTGGCCGCACGATTTACATGATGGGCTCTAACGAGAAAGCCACACGATTCTCAGGCATCAATACTCAAAAAGCCACATTGTATGTATATGCGCTCTCTTCAATTCTATGTTGGGCGGCCGCAATTGTAATGATGGCAAAATTCAACTCAGCTAAAGCTGGTTATGGAGAGTCTTATCTATTAATTGCGATTTTGGCTTCAGTGCTCGGTGGCATCAATCCAGATGGTGGTTTTGGACGCATTATTGGTATTGGCTTAGCACTGATCGTACTGCAAACGTTAGAAAGTGGTCTTAATTTACTGGGAGTGAGCAGTTATCTCACTATGGCGCTGTGGGGCGGCATCTTGATCCTATTTATCTTCTTACAAAAAAATAAGGCTTAACGGGGAAGGATATGAGTATTTATTTTATCGGTGTTGACGTAGGCAGTGGTAGTGCACGAGCAGGCGTATTCGATGCTCTTGGGCGTAAAGTCGGTGAAGCGAAGCGCGATACCCAAATGTTTAAGCCACAAGCAGACTTCGTTGAGCAATCTTCAGAAAACATTTGGCAGTGTGTGTGTTTGGCAGTAAAAGACGCCGTTTCACAAGCGAATATCGATCCTATTCAAGTAAAAGGCATTGGTTTTGATGCTACATGCTCGCTTGTTGTATTGGACAACAAAGGCGAACCTTTAACAGTTAGCCCAACAGGTCGTAGTGAACAAAATATTGTGATGTGGATGGATCACCGTGCTATCACGCAAGCAGAACGCATCAACACTACTGAACACCCAGTGTTGGCATATGTTGGCAACCGTATTTCGCCAGAAATGCAAACACCAAAGCTATTATGGCTAAAACAAAATATGCCCAATACATGGTCTAAAGCAGGCTATTTCTTTGACTTACCAGATTTCCTGACTTGGAAAGCTACCTTTGATGCTAGTCGATCGCTTTGTTCAACTGTATGTAAATGGACTTACCTTGGTCACGAAAGTAAGTGGGATAAGAGTTTCTTTGAACTGATAGGTTTAGAAGACTTACTTGAAGATAACGCGCAATCAATTGGCGATCGTATTTTACCAATGGGTCAGCCTGTCGGGGATGGCCTAACGGTTCATGCGGCGGATGATCTGGGTCTGGTAGCTGGAACAGCCGTTGGTACCTCAATCATCGATGCACATGCTGGTGGTATAGGAGTATTAGGTGCTGCGGGGATGACGGGTGAAAAAGCGGATTTCAATAAACGCTTGGCTTTGATTGGTGGAACCTCTTCTTGCCATATGGCGGCATCAAAAACGGCACGTTTTATAGATGGGGTTTGGGGGGCATACTACGGTGCAATGATACCTGGTTACTGGCTTAATGAGGGTGGACAATCAGCAACGGGTGCTTTGATTGACCACATTATTACTTCACATCCAATCTATGGCAGAGCTAAAGAGCAGGCTGATAAATTGGGTCAAACCATTTATCAATTGCTTAATAACCGTTTGTTAGAACTTGCTGGTAGCAAAGAAGATATAGCTTTTTTGACGAAAGATATCCATGTGTTGCCTTACTTCCATGGCAACCGTTCGCCACGTGCTAATCCTCATTTAACTGGCACTATTACTGGCCTTAAAATGTCGAAAACCATTGATGATATGGCGATGCAATATCTCGCAACGTTACAAGGTATTGCTTTAGGTACACGTCATATCATTGAAGTGATGAACGAATCTGGGTACGAGATTGATACCATTATGGCTTGCGGTGGTGGTACTAAGAATAGTGTCTTCTTACAGGAGCATGCTAACGCCACTGGCTGTATGATTTTGTTGCCTGAAGAAAGCGAAGCCGTATTGCTGGGGTCTGCAATGCTCGGCTCTGTCGCCGCTGACTTCTACAGTGATATCCCAGACGCTATGAATGCCATGAGTCGCATCAGTAAGAGCGTAATGCCTCAAACTGAAAAGATTAAGCGGTTCTATGACGTGAAATATAAAGTATTCCACAAGATGTATGAACATGACGTGGAGTACAAACGCTTAATGGGAGAGTTTTAGACAAGCCCTCATATATTTCAAAATGTAATTTATGGATCTGTTAACGGTCTAGTTCAATAACTAGACCGTTAACACATGGACTTCACCGGTGGATAATCGCTACAAATTTTAAATATTGGTTTTGCGTGCTGCAGTCACAAGTAGCTCGACCATGAGTTCAGGGCTAGCGAGTTTCGCTTCACCACAAGCACGCGCAGGTGCGAACCCTTCATCAAACCATTCATCCCATACTGTATTCATTTCATTGAAATCGCTCATATCAGCTAGCCATACTGTGACCTGTAAAACATGCTGACAATCACTTTCTGCTTCAACAAGAAGGCTTTCTACTCTTGTAAGCGCTTCTCTAGTTTGCTCTGTAACGCTTGTACCACGGACTCCGACCTGACCACATAAATATATTGTGTCGTTATGGGTCACAATTTTGCTCATACGTTGATTAGTATGCAGTCTCTGTACCTTGCTCATATTTAGTATTTCCTTTGTTATATTTTTTAATAAATGAACTCTTTGCGGGGGTGAGACTTGCTAGCTCTCCAAGTTTCAATGGTTTAATAGGGTTGCGTAGTCGGTAGTAGCCTACTTTTTCCATTGAAATGCCGACTTTGTCACTAATAATATGGGCCACCGTTGAGCCGCAATGGCGTCCTTGACACGGGCCCATGCCACAACGAGTGAACGTTTTTATTTGATTAATCCCACAGGCTCCCTGATCTACGTGATCGCGGATTTGTTTTGCTGTTACTTCTTCACACCGACAAACGATCGTTTGGTCGCTGGGGCTGAGGGCTTGCTTAGGTGGGGTATACAGCGCATCAAGAAACGGTCGTACTGATAGCTCTTTGTTTATTATTGCTTTTATGGGGTTATCGTTATTTTTAGTTATGAGATTACCGTTAAGCTCAAGCTCTTGCAGAGTATTTTGTGCGACGAGATCCCCTTGTAATTCTGCAACGAGTGCTCCTCCAATGCCCCCGCTGTCGCCAGCAACAAAGACACCGTAACGTGAACTCATGTTGTTACTGTCTAACTTAGGCTTCCAGCAAACTTGTAATGAATCCCAAACATGTTCCAACCCCATAGCGCGAGTGAGTTGGACGTTAGGAATCACTCCAATATGTGCTAAGACAGTTTCACCTTTAAGTTCGACGGTTCTTCCTGAGCTTTGAAAGGTTAAACCTTCTAAACGTTGGCTACCTAGTGCTTCAATGTGAGTAGAAGATGTATAGCGCTTGATCCCAAGCTTATGAATCTTGGAAAGGAGCTTTAAGCCTTTGGCTATATAATTGCGTCCTTGCCATGCATTCAACCAATATCCGGCTGCTTTAAAGTAACTTGCGCTTTGCTGAGTATCGACAATGGCCTTCGGTGTAGCGCCGGCATCGCTCATCTGTACGGCGAGTAGGTAGAGAAGGGGACCTGTTCCAACCAAGATTGCATCTTTAGGGACAATGCCTGATGTTTTCATCATGATTTGGCAAGCCCCAGCTGTCATCACCCCTGGTAGTGTCCAACCTGAGAATGGGAATGGTCTCTCAATTGCCCCCGTTGCTATGATGATTTTCTTCGCGGTCGCTTTTTGAGCTTTCCCATCGCGACTCCAATAAACCGCGTTGTCCGAATCAATTCGCCATAACGTAGCGCCAGAGAAATAAGAGATGTTAGCTTGGTTAAAAGTTTTAACGAGTTCGGCACCTCTTAAATAATCTGGCCCGAAGATATGTCCGTGTGGGTGACCTGATTCTTGTATGGCTCTATAAATTTGACCTCCTGGTTGAGCTTGCTCGTCGATAACCATGACATTTGCTCCCGCAATAGCGCATTGAACTGCCGCAGCCATTCCTGCAGGCCCAGCTCCGATCACACACACATCAAAATTCATGTTTGATTGTTCCAGCATGAAACCTCCTATTACATTGTTTGTCGGCGAATTTTCATGCCGTCTTTAATCAAATTCATGCAAGCTTGAACGTTAGGTTCTCCATCGACTTCAACGCGGCACTCAAAGCAACTACCCATCATACAAAACGGTGCTCTTGGTGAGCCGGATTGAGGCGTTGTACGAGTATGATCTACCGTTGCTGCTAGCAATGCTGCAGCTATGGTATCTCCGTCATACGCCATGTAATATTGACCTTCCCATTCAAACTGAATTGATGCTTTCTCTTTATCCGAGGCAAGTCGTTGGAATCTAGAATCTGTCTTCACTGAATACCTCCAAATCTGGTGCGTTAGTAGATTGCTCAAGCCAATGCGGTAACAAATAACTATGGACTGCGGCTAGTGTAATACCGCTGTGGCAACTCACTAGGTAAGCTCCTGGATGTGTTTTTGATTGTTGATATATTGGTAGGCCATCAGGTGAAACGATCCGAGTCGCACCCCAACTTCGAATTAGCCTGGTGTGCTCTAAAAATGGATAAACAGCAATCGCTCGCTCAGCTATAGCAGCTGTAGTTTCGATGGTGTCATTGTTGTCAAATCCAGCATTTTCCTTAGAGTCTCCTATCTGGATACCACCTTCATCTACCTGGCGAATAATACCGGAGGGGCGCTTCATCTTTTTGGGGAGCTTTTCAGTGATTAAAACTTGTCCTTTTTGAGGAGAGACTAATGCTTTGAAGTTGAGTTTTGGGCCTAATTGAGCTGCTCCTAAACCTGCAGACAAAACAACTTTGTCGCTAGAATAAATCCTCCCATCTTCTAATGTGACTTGAAACGTTCCCGACTTATCTTGGTTAATATCAGACACATTCGTTCCAGTAATTAAATTAGCACCGAGCTTTCGGATCGCTGCAGTATACGCATTGAGTAACTTCAATGGATTGACATGACCATCTTCTGCTCCGTAAATTGCACCGACGACGTCAGGGCCAATTTCGGGCTCCTCCTGTATTAGGCGTTTGCGATCCCAAATTTCATATGGATGGTCGCTATTCAATTGCTTACGTAGGTGCTCATACTGCTTAGCTTTAGCCATTAATTCTTCTTCACAGAAGTGGAAATCGTATCCCCCTTCTTGCACTAGGTTAAGCCTATGTCCGGTAACGTTTTCTAATTCTTCTGCGAGCTCTTTCCATAACTTTACAGATCGGCGAGTCCATGCTGCATAGTGAGGTGCGTCGAGCCCTTTACTCGACAACCAAACCAAGCCAAAATTGCCACGAGATGCACGATGATCGAGGTCGCCGCCATCCAGTACTGTTACCTGATGACCCGCTTTAAGAAGGCCATAAGCTAGTGCGCAACCCACAATTCCGCCACCGACAACAATATATTCCGGTTTCATAACATTCTCTTATGCTTTCGTTGAGGGGGCAGGGGTGCCCCCTTTGGTTGGTGTTTCTTAATTAAGCGCTTTGTCTAAGATTGGCTGGCTCCAATCAGAACCGATATCGTCAATAATTTGAGGCCATACTGTAGCGCGTACTTTGTTAGCTGTTTTGCTCAACTGACTTGGAGTCATTTCTATGATTGTTGCACCAGCTTCTACCAGTTTTTGTTCATTGGCTTTCTGGTCTAGTTGTGCAGCGCCCCAACGACGGTTTTCAAATTGAGCTGCGGCTGTTTTGAGAGCTGCTCTCTCTGCTTCATCGAGATCTTCTAAGCGCTCAGAATTGATCATCAGGTACCAGATTTCGAAGTGGGTATTGAGAGGAATATAGGTTTTTGTTACATCACGGAATGAAGCGTAATAGCCTTCAGCTCCAGAACCAATAACACCATCAACTACACCAGTTTGTACTGCCGTAAAAGCTTCTGAAAAAGGCAGGGGTGAACCAATATAGCCGACGTTATCTGCTAATAACTGGAAACTCTTGATCGGTGGTACACGAAGCTTAATACCTTTGGTTATATCGGGATCACCAGCACCAACTGCATTACGGTTTAACGAAATTCCTCCAAAGTAAACAGGGTAGGCTGCGAGCAATGTTATATCTTGTTTAGCAAATAGCTCTTCCATTGCTTCGCGTACTGGTGCATTCGAACCGTAGATATTTTGAGCTTCTTGCCAATCGTTTGCTAAGAAAGGTAATAAACCAATTTGCATTCTACGGTCGGTAGATGTGGAGGCTGGTTGCAATGCCATATCAATTGCACCAATTGAAATTCGTTCCTGTACTAACGTGTAATCACCTAAAGCGTTAGCAGCATAGACTCTTAGTTTAAGGTCGCCATCTGTCGAGGCTTTTAGATCGTTGCTTAACTGCTTGATGTCATTATCAACTACGGTACCTTGTGGGCGTACATGACTGATTTTTAGCGTTGTAGCATGTGCAGGGAAAGTACTTAGGGCGGCGGCCATAAGTGATGCCAACATAGTGACATTTTTTATTGTTTTTAATGGTTTTAACTTACTTGTTTTTAACATTGTTAATTTCCTTTTAATAACCAAACATAGTAGGGAGGTACAGAGATAATTCTGACCAAAAAGACGTAAGAATTACGACAGGTAGATACCCAAATAAAATGAGTAGCATTGCCGGCCCAACAACTTCAGAGAATTTTACGTTACCAATGCGAGCACCAAGGTATAGGATTGACGCATATGGTGGGGTCACTCCGCCCATCGCGGTATTGACTCCCATGATTGCAGCAAATTGAATTGGGCTGATGCCAATTGCCGTCATTAGTGGCAAAAGCAAAGGCGCTATAAGAATGATTGCAGTCAAATCGTTCACGACCATACCAACGACAAACAACAACAGATTAATAAAAATTAGTAATAAAAATTTGTCATCAGTAATATTGAAGATAGCTTCAACTAATTGTTGGGGGATTCCTTCTACAACAAACATTTGGCTAAGAATTAGACTGAATAAAATCATAAACATGATAGATCCAACCGCTGTTGCAGACTCTTTCCCGGATTCTAATAATGTCTTCCAACTCAATCCTTTATAGATCATAAAGCCGACTGGAACAGCATAGATAACAGCAACTGCCGCAGCTTCTGTTGGAGTCATAATGCCGCCATAAATACCACCAAGGATAATTACTGGCATCAATAAAGCAGGCACCGCGTTAAATGTTTGGCTAGAAGCTTTCTTAAACATCTCTGGTAAGCTCAGCTTGTCATCTAAAACAAGTGGGAACTTACGAGCCATAAACATATTGATTGCGGCAAAGTTGAACGTAACCAACAATCCAGGACCAAGTGTCGCGAGGAAACAAGCCAGAATTGATGTATCAGTAACCCAACCATAAACAATCATTGTCACGCTTGGCGGAATGAGTAGACCTAATATTGACGAGTTAGCAATGAGTGCTGTTGCATAAGCTCGCGGGTAGCCTCGTTTTTCCATCTCGGGGATAAGAAGTGGCCCGATAGCCGCAATACCAGTTAATCCGCTTCCAGAAATGGCACCGATAATCGCGCAACTAACAGAAGCTACGATACCTAGACCACCGCGTATATGACCGACAAATACGTTCACAAAACCTAATAGACTAGCAGCGATTCCACTTCTACTCATTATGGTTCCTGCCAATACAAATAGGGGAATAGCCAGCAAAACGGGGTTCATTAATTGCCCAGCGCCCCACATCATGTTGCCTTTCATCGACATGTCACCGGCAAAACTCATGACCATCAGTGCACCGCCGAAACAAAATGGAAGGGGAACGCCGAGAGTCAGTAGTATGACTAAAACTGAGACGGCTAATAGAGCGACTTCAATCATTGTTTCACCTTATTTACGAAAGACGATGGAGTTCTAAGTTGGTTAACCAGCTTTACGATATGTATGGCAATAAAAAGTGTGATCAGAAGAAGTCCGATGAATACGGAACATTCATGATAAAAAGTAGGGATATAGAGAGTGGGGCTTTCTTTCCATACGCGCCAAGCGTACTTGACATAATCCCATGCCCAGTAAGTAAGCCAGCTCGAAATAATAAAACTTATAATTTCGCCTACTAGTGCCAAAATTGTGTGCCCGCGTTCACTTTTGATGAAAATTTCTAAGACATTTGCTCGTATCTGAGAGTTTTCTCTTGAAGCATTAACTGCCCCAAGCATATATAGCCAGATTGTAGGAATGACCATTGATTCTTCGAGTCCCATAATTGGGACCTCAAAAATATATCGTGTCACGACCTGAACAAATTGCATTAGAGCTACTGATGCAATTAAGGCCGTGAGCAAGTATCGAAATTTTTGCTCCACTGTATGTTTCCTTATTGTTGTATTTGTAATTATTTGGTTATTTTATTGGTGACAATCAATAAAAACAAATTTAAAATTACTCTAAAGTCATAAATTTTACTTATAGGGTGTTATGAGCAATCTTTCGATAAAACAATTAGAAACGTTCCGTGCTGTAATGCGTTCGGGATCGGTGACTGTGGCTGCAAAAACTTTATGCCGAACTCAACCTGCAGTGAGCTCTATGATCGTAGGTCTTGAGAAGGAGCTAGGGTTGACACTTTTTGAACGACAAAAGGGGCGTTTAATCCCCAACCCTGAAGCATATTTTTTGCTAGAAGAAACTGATGCGATTTTAGAGCGTTTAACGCGTTCAACGCAGTTAATGGCAGAAGTGAAAAACCTCACTAGAGGGAAGTTACGTATTGCTTGTATGCCTGCTGCAGCATTATTTTTTATGCCGCACGTTATTGCCGAATATGTAAAGGACAGACCTGAAGTAGAAGTATCCATGATGATGCGAAGTTCTACTATTGTTCAAGACTGGATTGCATCTCAGCAGTACGATATAGGTTATTCAGAGCTACCTAAGGACAGAGATTCATTTCATGTAGAACCTATACAGCTTGAGGGAGTGTGTGCATTACACAAGGATCACCCTTTAGCGAGTAAACCGCTCATTACTCCAAAAGACTTAGATAATGTTCCACTAGCAGCGCTGTTTACCCGTCATTCAGCAAGTGAACACACAAGACTGTTATTTGAAGAACATAACGTCACTTATCGACCTAGATTTGAGCTACAGAACTACATCTCTGGTTTTGAGTTTGTCGAACAACAGCTATGTGCTTGTATCTGTGACCCCATCAGTGCAGCTAGTTACAAACTATATAAAGGAAATCAAGGGAACGTTGTATTTCGCCCCTTTGCTCCAGCTATAGCTTATGATCACGCAATACTGACACCTGCTCACAAACCAATGTCAAAGCTTGCTGAGGTCTTTGCTTTAAATATCCGACAAGCAGTAGATGCATTTGTGTCTGATATAAATGATTTCTAGGGAGATATCTGTTTACGACCATAGATATACTGGATGCTTATTTAGGTGGGTATGTCTTTTATCATTCTAGCCTCTTCTGAAATAATGCGTTCAAATGTTTCATTTAAGTTCAGCTCATAAAATTCAGATATTGATTTTAAATTCTCTTTAGACTCCTGGCTAATCACGAGATTTAAAGTGGTCTTATTTTTTGATTTTATTTTCTTTCTATATTTAACCTGATCCCAGGCTTTTTTCATTTTAATAAAAAACAATGTTTTTTCTGCATCTATACCATAAATTGAATGAAATAAACCAGGAATAGTGATTGTGAATTCATTTTTTTGAAATACAATATCAGGTATTTCATTTAAGGCCTTACTTATAAATATGCTATCGGTTAGGTATTTAATAGACCAAGAGGCTTGTTCCATATCTTTGGCATCGAGCCATTTGAAATTAAATATCTTAGTTGATTGAATATAGTGCGAATGAAGCATTTCCAAATACTTCTTTTTATTGGTCATACTTTCTGTGCTTTCAATGAAATAATAGATCACTTGGTCTTTTATTTCGGATGTTGAAGTGATTGGTCTTAGCCCGTAGTTAAAATTTAATGTAGTGTCATTTATTAAGTGGCTGTATACGCACATTAATATTGACTGATCGTTTGAATCTAAAAATGAAAAGTCATTATCACTGAAACTGTTTTTTAATATTTCATCAAAGTATTCAATGGCAACCTCATAAGTTGAATAAAGAAGGCCTTTATCAGATAAAAACCTTCTCGATATAAATTCTTCCAACCCTTTTTTATTTCGTTCGATATCTCCATTGCTAATATTAAGTCTATTTTCTTTCCTAACCGATGAAACAATAACTTTGAGGGATGTCAAATCCTTACCCTTCAAATACTGAGTTAACTTTTTCTCAAATGAGTGCGTGCTATATGCTGACATACTAACCTACTTAGTAGTTTTTATGATTGTCCATAGTAGGTTTTAGGTGGTTTTTTGATGTGATTTTTATTAAGAATTTTGACGATTTTCTGACTATTTACCTAAAATTTGGAAGCAAATCTCTATCTTCTATTGGTTTTTAAGGCTTTGAACCATTTCCGTTACTCTGTATAACTTCGGAGTTTGATTAACTTGGATCTATGTATGAGCGTTTAGAGTGTGAGGTTTTAAGAGTACCTAATGTCGTTTTTAGTCAATCGTTTGATATATGTAATAAGAAACACATCAGTTTAAATCACTCTTTTTGTTATAGTAATATAGTATTTTTATCATTTAAGCTGTGCTATCAATCGTTGATAAGTAATTCTAAGTTAGACTAACTAATTACATTATTCTCATATTCCATATCAGACGAAAGGATTATATATAAATGAAGAGTACGAATTATCAAGTAATCTTATGAAGACATGCTCACTGGTGAATATGTTAACCCATAAGTATGAGCTTGCTGTTGATGACTTACTGCGTATATCTGATAACTGTGGATCATGCGAATAGAGGTCATTGAAATCCTTATGGCTATAAGTGTTGATTTGCGAAATCCAACAAAAATGTCCGGAGAAAGAAAAAGTTTTTAAAAGGTTTTTTGCTTCTTTGGATGCTCACATATAATCGAATTTAAGGCGTAAAGTAAGAGGTGATAAATGAAGGTAAGATATCGAATAATATATATATTGGAAAAAATCATACTATCACGGCTATGTCATCTTCCTGTTGGATTTCAGTGCTATTTTTTTTGATGACACCTTTATGACCTAAGTATCATCAGCTCTAAATTTCATGATAGTCCAACTCTTCGAAGCGGACGTTTACTTGATTTGGATTGTGAGAATATATTTATAAAGGAACATGCCTATATCTATTTTGGTGAAGGTTAATACATGACCATTTGGTACTTAATTTCAGAGTAACTTCAAATGCTGGAATTTCGAGTTTATTACCCGGAATTGATCGAGCTGTAACGTTGACATCATCTGTTTTGGGTTAAAACCAGAATGGAATGGTTCGACCGGGGCCTGTTAATATCTCGTTATTGCGGTATGGTAATATTACATATATACCATTCATCAACTTACCCTTACCAAACACAATTCAACAAACATACTCACCTCATTAAATAACCACTCCCAATCATCCTATACCAGAGACACTCACCCCAAAGGTATAATGATGAAAAAACTTAAAACAACGACCAATGATACATTCAATGGATTGCCAATCTTAAAGCCAAAAGGTGGTTTAGTTCTAAGCTACCTTGATAAGCTGTATGACACGATTGATAAAGCCGTCACACAACACCCTCGTACGACAGCCATTAGAGTAGACCTACGTTTAGCTAAGTCTTTATTGTTCGATGACACTGGAGTCATCAAGAACTTTATTGCTTCGCTGGATGCTCAGATTCAAGCTGATCTCAGTCGAAAAAAAAGGAGAGGTCAGACTGCTCGTAGTTGTAAGGTTCGATATGCTTGGTGTAAAGAAAGAAGCACGTCATTGAGTCACCATTACCACCTTGTCTTGTTATTGAACAAAGACGTGTACCATTCTCTTGGAAGGTTTGATCAAAAAGGCAATTTATCAGACATGATAAAGAAGGCGTGGTGTCGAGCGTTAGATATCAAAGCCAATGAAGGTGATACCTTAGTCCATTTCCCAGACAGCCCTACCTATTGGTTAGATAAAAACTCAGGTAAATTCGACCAACAGGTGGATAGCTTGTTTAAACGAGTCAGCTACTTAGCTAAGGTCGAGACCAAGCACTACGGCGATAGATCACGAAGTTTTGGGTGCTCGCGAATTTAAAAAAAAGAGGGCAGAACATCGCCCTCATTAATCCTTCTAAACAATTAATTTTGAGTGACGGTTTGCATCTTAATAGCCGTTATTGAACTCACTTCTTTTTCCATTGTAGTACCAGCGTCAAAGTTGATGTAGTACTCGGTAAAGGTCCCACTTGGATATTGATAAAACATCAGCTCGTTGTCGCTGACAACGGCCATTCGTTCATTGGCATCGAGTTTAGTACCACTAGAAGCATCGGTTGTCGTTGTAGCGGGTTGGTTAAGTTCAGCCTTACTGATATCAAAACGCATGAAGCTAGGCAGTGCACTATTATCATCGGCACTTGAGTACATGCAGTACAGTGAGGTTTGGCCTGCATTGGCTACGTGGCCACTATGCGCTTTAGAGGGTTCGAGTTGTGTGATGGTTTTGGTTATGTCATCGAACTGATACACAGAGCAATCTGAATGCA